>JAGQLK010000048.1 GCA_020429485.1 Candidatus Dojkabacteria bacterium
AAGCAATTAACAGAGCTCCAATGGGACATATTGGTTTCCTAAATGCATTATCTGTGACAATGAACATCAAAGGAGAGATAGTGATAGTATCTGAAGATAATCAATTACCAGATAAAATACGTGATTTACTATTAGATCTTGAAGGTTATGTAGTAATAATAAATGATAGGACAAGTAAAGTACCGCAATTAGTTAAAGAAAAGGAAGTAATTGACAGTAAACTTACTCTTTATGTTTGTGAGAATTTTAGTTGTAAAACACCTATTGCAGGAGAATCGGAAGTAATAGAACGCCTTATTCAGCTGGCCTCCACAAGTGCACTTCAAGATCAACAGTAAGCTCATCTAAAAATCTAACATCCTCATTCTCAAGGAGGTCTTTTTGGATCAGCTTCTCTACTCCACCATCACCATGATTGATCGAAATATAACCTTTCCTATTAACTACTCTCCACCATGGTATATTTTCCTCATTGAGTCCCAATGCCCTTAGTGCAAATCCTACTTGTCGTGATGCTCTAGGAGACCCAATCATTGTTGCAATTTGCCCATATGTAGCAACCATCCCTTCTGGTATGGAATTTACTACTTTGTAGACCTTTTCTCTAAATTTCATCTAAACCTCTATTATCAAATATCGTATCATACATTACTGCAATAATATCAGGATGTATAGTAGAGTATGCCATACCTAAGGTTCTTACTTCATTACCAATTTGGGTTATAGGATGAATCATGTCAGCTGGCAGACTACCATCAGGACTTAAACTCGTTCTGTATAAATGGGCTAACTTAGCACCATTTCCTCTATTTAAGAAATCGGCTGCTAGATTAAATTGAGCTAGTAGTTCTTGCCTAAAATCTGGGATTTTTGGTAATAGGTCATCTATTATCACATTATCAAGCTGAAATGCTAGCTCATCATCTATGAATCCTGCAGTTCCTAGTGTGCTAGCAATCACCCAGGAGAGATTGGTAATAGTGAGTTCCCAGATATCCTGCAGTCTTCCATTGGTTACGGGGTAATACCATTCAGATTCTGGCAACACTTCTGCTTTATCTTCTGTAAAGTGAGGTACATTGAACATGAGATGCGCATTGTCCATTGATCTACCAATATCATCGAGTTGTTCTTCCGACAAGAGCCATGTGCCTATTTCAGTGATACTCACATCACTATTCAGAAAAGCTTGTCCTACATATATCAGTAGTGCCTCTAGTGCAATTGGTAATACAGCATTTCCCTTTTTGTATGCTTGATAAAAGTCATGACGCAAGGGTGCCCTAATTATGTCTATACTCTCTTCAGTTTCTCCCGCCAATGTCGTAAGATAAAAAGTAGTGATAAATATTTATCAAATAAACGTAATATTATACGTAGATATAACAACAAAAAATGAATGACCCATATGATAGCACACCTACAGTGGATTTACGTAAAGATATTGAAACTCTTGAGACCCATGCAAAAATTCGTAAGAGCACATTACTAATAATTTTTGTACTTTCTGCTCTACTATTCCTATTCGTTTTTTATCAGAATAGGCCCCAACCAGGCTCTGTCACAGTTGGTACTGTAGAAGGACAATACTCTGGATTAATATGGGTAGCAAAAGCAAGAGGCGATTTTGAATATAATAGTGTGTATGTAGATATTAAGACTTGTAAAACTACAGATCAATGTATCAACTGGGTTAATAGCGGAACTATTGATATAGCTGTTGTTGATGATTATGCACTTACTACCCGAATCTCTCGATCAAAAGATTTAAGAGCGTTTGCTTCTGTAGGTCAATTTGAATCAACAGAAATAATCTATGACTTTAAAAAGGGCTACGGTTCACTACCAGAAATAGAAAACCTCGAGGTCGGGTTAACATCTGATTCTTTATCTGAATATTGGTTTTATCAAGCTGTAATGGATCTTGGATATGATATTTCAGATTATGAAATTGTTGAAACCGATCCCTATGACATTTCACATAGCATGAGCATTGGAGAAATTATAGCAGGTGTTACTTGGAACCCACTGGCATACGATGTAAAGAATGAATTGAGCCACAAAATCACATCAGAAAACTTACAACATGGTGAAAAGAACTACTGGCTATTAGTAAGCAATAAGGAATATCTCGATACTAACCATGAATTAGCTGGTAGATTTCTCAACGCTTTACTAAATGCAGAGAACTACATCAAAACCAATCCAACAGAGTCGAAACAAATCATGGCTGATTCATCTCACTTAGATTATGAATATATGGACGACATCTGGAGAAAAAGTAATTTTGAACTGATACTCTCTAATGAAATAGTTAATCAGATAAATTACCAACTGTCATGGAGAAATGCTAACAAACTATCTGAAGACAATATCCAGCTTAGATCATCAGAGATCGTTTATACTAGTGTGATAGAAAACGTAAAGCCGCATGGCTTACTTGGAGTTAGTACATCTGCTGAATTAGAAGAGCTATAGTTACCTGCGTCTTCTTGTTGTTTGAGTAGTTACTTCTTCAAAACCAATATCGAATAACCCGATCATACCATCCCAAGCTCTGTATGCGCCTCCACTTTCATGATCTCTTGAATATATTGCAATTGGCTCTGCCATTTCATGTCCCTTTGGCATTAACATCTCTTTTCTAAATCTTACCCATTGGTTATTATAGAACACTAGACCATCAGCTACTAACTCAACTGGAGATACCTGGACTTGAATACCTGCAGTCATTGTATCGTAGCCTCTCTCATCTACCACTGCATGACCTACTGTATATCTTTCAACAGGTAAGTGTAGTAGCCTTGCAAGTTGTTGCCTGTTCCATTCTTGTACTTCCATACCTACTTCAGCACCATGTCTTCCACCAATATCCTCGTGCTGAGTAAGAAGCTTGTCTATTTGTGCTTGGATATACCAGTCATAATTCAATGGTTCTTCTAGTTGCCATCCCATAGACTCTCCAATATCAGTCATTTCCAGGCCAGATAAGATAAGTTTCTCTCGAGGGGCACCTTCCTCCCCTACTACTAATACTCTTGTTGATTCAACATGAGTAGGTAATGTAGCATCCCAATGAGGGTTTCCAGGAACGTATTTATTGACTGAACGACTAGCAGTATTAATAGCTACCATCTTTTCAGGATGATGAACAAGTGTACGGACAAGCTGGTTTAATCTAATTAAACCAGCACCTTGTCTTTCTGCTTCATTAATATGCACAGCTGACAAGCTATGATGCTTCTCAAAGAATGTATCAGGTAGATCTAATCTTCTGCCATATTCAACAAGCCATGAGCCGAAATGGGCCATGATGAATGTTGGATCAAATTGTTCTTGGTCTCTTGGTTGTTCTGACATAACGGGGCGATTATAACATAAATATCTAGAATTCGTATATACAGCAATGATATTAGTGTGCTAAGATATATACTTGCTAGTAAATATCATGAATAGAAAATATTTAAAATATATCCTCTTTATTCTTTCAATCTTAGGAATTATTTTATCTGCTTACCTATGGAAAGTACAGTTACAAGGCGAGGACTTAAGTATACCTTGCACAACTAATGGTGGTTGTGAACTTGTTTTAACAAGCAAATGGTCAAAGATATTTGGAGTTCCTATGTCTGTATACGGATTTTTCTTCTATGCTTTCTTGGCATTGCTTACATTCCAAAGAATATTTATCGAACACAAATTAATCGAGAAGCTAACATTACTCAGTATTGTCTGGGGTATCATATTTTCTGTTTATTTAAGATATTTAGAATTTGCCAAGATTGGAGCTCATTGTACATGGTGCTGGATATCTGTACTTATCATAGTACTGATGGCAATAGTTTTAAGTATCGATACTAGTAGTGAGAAAAAGTCTTAACGTAATCTATCAATACATTTTAAAGCCCTTCTTCTTCCTATTCGATCCTGAATTGGTACATGACCTAATCACTTTCGTAGGCAAAACCATTGCTGTTATTCCTGGTGGGCAAAAGTTAACAAGAAGATTCCTCAGATATGAGAATCCTATTCTTGAGCAGACGATTCACGGTATCCATTTCACAAATCCTGTAGGACTATCAGCTGGTTTTGATAAGGACTGTAACCTTCCAACAATTCTTCCAGACGTTGGATTTGGATTTATGCAGGTAGGTTCAGTTACTCTAAAGCCATATACAGGTAATCCCAAGCCTCGATTATTCAGATTAAAGAAATCTCTTGGGATTGTTGTCTATTATGGCCTTAAAAATATAGGAGTCGATAAGATCATAGAAAAATTTATGAAAATGAATGTTGATAATCAGTTTCCTATCAGCATGTCTGTGGCGAAAACTAATAGTAAAGATACCTGTGATACACAACAAGGAATCGAAGATTATACTGAATGCCTTGAGAAGCTAGTAATAAATGATGTAGGAGACTTTTACACCATAAACATCTCATGCCCAAATACATTCGGCGGTGAACCGTTTACCACTCCAGTTAGACTAACTAAGCTTTTGAAATCAATATCTGCAGTCAAGACAGACAAACCGATATTCGTAAAGATGCCAATTAATATGCCATGGTTAGATTTCAAGAAGCTAATAGAAGTATGTATCAAATATCGCATGACTGGAGTAATCATTGGAAATCTAAATAAAGATCATAAATCATCTACAATTAAAGACTCTATTCCAGAGCACATTAAGGGCGGAATAAGTGGCAAACCAACAGAGGCCTTAAGTAATGATTTGATTGCTAAAACATATTTAGAATATGGATCTAGACTAACAATCATTGGAGTAGGAGGAATATTCAGTGCACAAGATGCATACGAGAAAATAAAACGAGGAGCCTCACTAGTACAATTAATTACTGGGATGATATTTATGGGGCCTCAGCTAATTGGAGACATCAACAGAGGTCTATCCAAACTTCTGGTTGCAGATGGTTATACAAACATAAGCCAAGCTGTTGGTTCTTACTACCACTCTTCTAAGTAGCTAAACTTAATACAGTACCATATGTTAGTAATGTTAGCCCTAGTGATAAGAGCACCAATGATATCGCCTTGGAAAAAATCACGATTACTTTCTTTGAAGTTGATTCACTTACTAAAACTAATGTGCTTTGTTTCTGTGCTAACATAATCTTTAACTAAAATGTTAAATAATATATACATTAAAACTGTATATATTATTTTTGTCACAGCGAGCTTAATTAAAAACGCCCCGATCGGGCGTTTTCTACTTCATATTATTTTACTAGCCTATATATCTAGCTTTGTGAATTACTGGTGAATTCAGAGTTATATGATTATGGACTAAAGAATATCAAATATTGTCCGTACCATACGGCTACTCCGACTAGATAGCTTATTAACGCAGCTACAAAACCTATCTTCAAGTATTTAACAAAAGTTAGTTCATGAACCATACCCATACAGATTACTCCTGCTGCAGAGCCAACAGATAATAGCGATCCACCAGTACCAACAGTTATTGCTAATAGTATCCATAAACTGGTATTTGTAGTATTCAAAACCTTTATTACAATTGCGGTTAAAGGAACATTATCTAATAACGCAGAAAGCATTCCCAGTCCCACATTGCCTGCAAATACTCGAGCAAAATTATCATGATCAGAACCATAGAAGAAGTCTGATAGATAATTTAATAATCCTAAGCTATTTAATGCTGAAACTGCCAATAGAATACCAATAAAGAATTTCAAAGAAGCTAGATCGGTCTTCTGCATCATTCTTTCTATAGAAGCTTCTATATGTGTTTTTCTTTCACTTACTTGCTTAAAGATATCAATTACACTCCATACAGCACCTAAACCGATCAATAGACCTAGATAAGGAGGTAATTTAAGTAAGCTCATAATAAATGGAAGTAAGAATGAGCCAAATACCAATGATACGACTACCTTCTCAGATCTAGTCAAAGATACGATTACTTCACTCTTCGCGTCGTAATCTTCATTTTTGATCTTTCGAACTAAAATAGCTGCTGCTGTAATGTAGATTGCTAGGGAAGGAATAAACCCTCTCAAAATAATCTCAGTAGCCTCAAATTTGCCTGCTAGCCATAATAAGATAGTGGTTACATCACCAAGTGGAGAAAAAGCTCCACCAGCGTTTGCAGCAATAATTATACCTACCAAACACACTAAAAGATTATCTTTCTTAAAGAATTTCTTTGCGATGGTAACCATTACTATCGTTGCAGTAAGGTTATCAATGATTCCAGAAAGCGCGAATGTTAAAGCTGTTAGAACAAGAAACTGTTTCTTATCTGATAAACCTAAGGCAAAAATTTTACCTCGAATGATATCGAAGAACTGATATTCAACTAACACTTCAACCAAAGACATTGCTGCAAGTAGGAAGATAACTATCTCAAATATTTCTGCTGCGGAATGAATTAGCTCTGTAGATATGAAATCTCTCACAGGGTCCTCGCTGATATCTTCTGCATCAGTAGAGCTATGACTATCTTCTGTATATTCTTCTTCAGAATCAACTACTGTTTCTTCTTGAGAATCCTGGCTAACTGATTCTTCTTGATGAGAAGCTTCTTCAACCAATTCTGCCTCATGTTCACTCTCTTCTACTACATGTGACGTTTCTTCAAGATATGATGTACCAGTCGTGTGATGGTCAGGAACTCCATTGGTCATCACACTAATTGCGACAATAATCCATAAAAGACTACCCATTAATAACGCAAAAGAGGATTTATTCATCCTCAATCTATGTTCTAATGTAATGCCCACATAACCAAGCACAAATACGATGATAGCCAGAATATTGAATATGTCCATAATTTCTATGAAATTGATATAAGTATAGCGAGAGGATAATAATATTAATGGGAAAAAATGTCAACTGTAAAGGTATGCTAACTGGGCTATCTGGAATGACGAATAAACTCACCTAGCATATTTATTCCCTGTTTTACTTTGCCATTCAGTCTTAATCCCAGATTATACTCTTTGCTATTATAGAATCCTTTATCAGAAAATATTTCTATCCATTTTTCCCAGGACTTATACATATTGGTCCATGGCATGTGCTTATTATAAGCATTTATAATCCAATCATTTACCAGAATAAACTGATATTTTTCAGTATTTGAGAGAAGTTGGAACTTCTGAGTCAATCCATAATCAGTCAGAATTCCTAGGTTGTTATTAGTTTCAATGGTGTTATCTATGTCTATTATGTTCTCCCGGAATGATTCCTCCCAAATATATAATTTACCATCTTCTTGCAAAAGCCGGTTTACTTCGCTAAGCATAAAGTCGATTTCTTTATCATTTTCTAAGTGGTGCAAAACAAACTTAATATTAATAACATCAAAAGAATTGTCCGTAAGAGGTATCTGTTGATTTGAGGTTATTTGTAGATATGTAGATCTATCAGGGAATCTAAATTCATTTGCTTGTGGAATAATGTCACACGCTGTGAATGTGACTGAATTATGTTTCGCAGCTAGTTTATTAACTAAGTCTAATTTATTAGCACCAATATCTAGTAAATTAGAATTCTCTTTCAATTTTATTAAATCCAGAAGATCTATCTCTACTCTAGTTCTATCTGCAATAGTATTTGCTTTCTTATATATCCTATTTAGCTGCCTAATTTTCTGATCAATATCTATCTCTTTATCCCATGCAATTTCTATAATATGCAGCGCTAACTCAATGCTTACATGTGCTTTCTCAAAATTCTTGCTATAAAAATCTAATAGCAAATCTTTTACATTTTTTGAGTCAAATTCTTTATTAATGTTCATTTCGAGTCATCTTTCTGGACTATTTAATCGAATTTCTTAATAATATTATTAAGGCTATAAACAATTATACCAATTATGAAGTACGAAAAGCTCACACCACTAGCAAGACCATTAGATATGGGATACAGATCTAATAGGAATATTGTTATTTTAATGATATTCACTTTTCTGCTTTATTCACTGATAAATATTTTCTGGAATTCAAGTTACGAGGTGGCAAATGGACTACAGGTA
>JAGQLK010000049.1 GCA_020429485.1 Candidatus Dojkabacteria bacterium
CTTCGTAAGTTCCTTTTCTTTGCTTTATCACTGGTGCCAGTAGCATTATTTTTACTTTTTCTAGCTTCAACTTTTTTGGTAGCTCTAAGATTGAGTCTACAATTTGCTGTACGCTCTGAGATTGAAGACGATTACCAGTTGTCGGGCTATGTGGATGCCCTGCTCTTGCAAATAATAACCTCATATAATCATAGATTTCAGTGATGGTTCCAACTGTAGATCTAGGATTGTGTCCTGAAGTTTTTTGATCAATTGAGATAGCAGGTGATAAGCCTTCAATAGAATCTACATCTGCCTTCTCCATCACACCGAGAAATTGTCTGGCATATGATGAAAGAGATTCTACATATTTTCTTTGACCTTCTGCATAAATAGTATCGAAAGCTAAAGATGACTTTCCTGATCCAGACAAACCAGTTATTACAACTAACTCGTTTTTAGGGATCTCAATATCGATATTTTTGAGATTATGAGAACGAGCTCCTTTGACAATAATTTTGTTTTCAGGTTGATTTTTTGACATATTGGTAATTAAGAAAAAAAGTTGCTTTTCAAGCATCAGAATGTTAATTATAGCAAAATAACAGGATTAATGCTTCAACCTAGTATGCAGACATTTACATATTACTTTAAAATAATTACCTTTTGCTGAAGCATTGATTAGCCAGATTAAGTTGATATTAGAATGTAATTATCCTATACTTTTATTGTGGCCATCTTGGCTGTAAATAAAATATTACTGTCTACAACATGAGTGAATCTTCAGATGATAAGGTAACTCTTACTCAGAGAAAGGCTGCTAGTTCAGGTAGTTCTCTGAAAAGAGTATCGGGATCAAGCAAATTAAAAAGAAGCAAAATTAAAGATCTTAAAGATATTTCAGGTAGTACTGGCTCCGCTAGTAGAGTTGTTATTTGGGTAGTAATTGTTATTGCTCTTGCATCAGCTGCATATCTTGGGCTTAAGACCTATTTGAATTCTTCTGATGATGGAGGTGAAGATTTGCCAACTGTTGAAACAACTAGTGCCCCAACTCCAACACCAGATCCTTATGCAGCTATACTATCTGATAGAGTTTTACCAGACGATACAGCAACCAGTTTACAACCTACAGAATCATTCACAACTGCAAAGAAATCTGTTGGAGATGGTACAAGTGATGAATTTTCTATTGATAAGCTTTACATTCAACAATACGCATCGTTTACAAGACTCGAATTCACAGTAAGTACTGAAGGAGATAGTTTATTCCCTGACACTACTGCTGAATTAGTATCTGACAATAATCTTACTCAGATCCAGGTTACTTTAAGTAATATTTCTCAAGACCAAAGCGGACTAGACTTCGATGATACAGTTCCTATGACAGATTCAGTAATAGCTAGTGTTACTCATGTTCTAGTACCTGACATTCAAGAAATGTATAGCTTAGAATTATCAGAAGAAACAGGTTTTGTATTACATACTGTAGAAGGTGTGGCAGAAAATATGATAATCCTAGATGTATTGGAACCAGGATCAACTATAGAAGAGCCTGTAGATACTAGTGACGATACTCCTTCACCAACTCCTGTTGATACAGCTAATGATTCGGATCAATCTAGTAGTACTGCTACAGAGTTCTCTACTGGAAGCCAGAGCCTAACAGGAACTGCTACAGGTAATACATCTAGAATTACAAAGTACAATTATTTTGATGGACCTTCATTCTTCACTTACAGATTATTTGCAGATCCATTCCCAAGTGCATCTGCATCACTAACAGACAACAAATTAACAGTTGTCGTATCAAATGTTGCAAGTGATGGAATTGTAGGTAATGGAGGATCTGGAAGTACAGATTTCGCATCCAGTGGAGCAGTTAATGTAAATACGGTTGATATTTCAAATTCAAGTAATAAATCTACCTATGTGTTCGATCTTGATAGAGAAACAGAATATCGAATGTTCTTCGATTCTGCTGATGGAACACTAACCATAGAAATAAAGCATAATTAGTAAGTAAATTATACTTAGATAAAAGCTCTGTGTTACACGGAGCTTTTATTATTTATCCAAACATCTCGCTAGTATTTACTGTTCCAGTAATTATGTGGGGGTTATGAATATCGTCGGTCCCCATGACTAATGTATGATGCGGAATATCATAATGACGTTGTGCTTGTACTGCTATTGTCATAGCTTGTGCCTGAGTAGCTACTTTATTTTCACAAGTAATTAATTCTGCGCCAATTCCAAACATACCTAGTAGATCTTGCCAGTATTCTCTTTTCTGTGGATATGCACTAAATAACTGTTGACCTAATAATCTATTGATCATTAAGTAATTATTTTCGATACCAGCTGAAACAATAGACATTCTGCTTGCACCCCTGTGCTTCATTATCGTTTCTGCTAATGCATCAAGTCCTCCATATTGTTCTAACATTGTTTTATGAATTGCAGTGATTAATGGTGCACCGTCTGAGGCATCAGCACCTTCACTACCAATTAATATACCGTAACAATCACTAATATCAGGAATAACTGCACATCCATTAAGTATTGTAGTCATAGGGCTTCTCATAGAAACCAAGACTGGGTAGTCAGCCATACCATGTAGTACTTGAGATAATTGAGGAATTGCGGCATCTGTTACCAGTGCGTGTAGTCCATCAGCAATAGTTGCAGAAGGTGTTGCTACAGTACTAAATACTGCAGAGCTTCTCTGAACAGGTGTTTTCCCATTATTTACATATCTAGTTAGTCCTGCTTGCACATATAGCATTTCATCCATTAATCTATGCTGCTGAAGTGCTTCAGCTCTACCTGTTTGTTCTCCCATTGTTATTATCTCAAAAATATGAGTTGTGATTATATCATGAAACTATCACAAAGCTATACTATAGGGTGTTAAAAATGGCTATATTATTGTATAATCCAGTGAATTTAAAATATATACAATGGCAGAATTTTTATACGATATTATTATCAATGCAACGACTCAGGGTGAGGCGCCTGTTGAAAATACACCAACTAATGAATCAGCTCTACTAAGAACTTATGGAATAGGACACTTTTTAGCGCAGATGTCTGGTAAAACTTGGCATTCAGAAATTGCTAGAGAGGCATACCTTCTGGATACTACTATGGATGCATATATGGATATCGAACCACAAAGACCTAGGATAGTTGAGATTAATAAGAGGAGGACTCAAGGTCAGGTTGATATGGGACAAGAATCACTTGATGATAACTATAATGAAAATTTACTTGATAAACACTACGCTCTTGTAATCAGTGGTCCAGATGATATGACTCAGTCAGATCAACCGATCAAAGCAATGATTATGAATGATGAGGGTATGCTAGAAATAGTTGAAGACCTAAGATTTGCTGTAGAACAAGGTTTTACATCAGACACTCACATGTACCTTACAGAGGAATATATGTATCTGAATGATGATGCTCTTGGTTTGTTAGCACAATTAACTAATACCCAGGGTGGCATGGCTCCCTTAGATAGATGGATGGAATTCAGAACAGCTACAGAATATGATAATAAATATGCAAAGGTGTTATTACCAGTTGCTGCAAGATTGTTACCTCTAGTGCCAATAGCAGCCAATATCTATTTCACTGCAAAAGGAGAAGCTAGCCCATTATGGTGTGTTGGATCTGTTCCATCAACTGCTTTCTTGTACTATTTCTGTACTTCTTTATCGAATAATAGATATAAGGTTCCAGAAAAAAACAATAAGATTGCGGCTAATCATCAACGACTATTTGTAGAAGTAGATGATTTGCAGAGTGAACAATTGTCTTTCTAGTGTTTACCAAGCCAATCTCTGTCGTTCTTCATAGAATAAGCCTGTTTCAGGTGCAGGATTTTCTGTAGCTAGCCAGATTGCAGTATCGGCACCCTCCTCTATTGATTTCGTAGCGCCAGGTCCACCCATATCTGTCTTTACCCACCCAGGTGACATCGTATATACATTAATTCCATCATGTTTTAGTTCTTCAGCAAGAACTTTCGTCATGGCGTTGAGGGCTGTTTTAGAAACTCTATAAGCGAGATTACCTGATCCCATTGAAGTTAATGAGCCCATACCACTAGACATGTTAATAATTCTAGAATCTGATCCATTTCTAATTAAATTTAGAAACTCTCTAGTAACTCTATATGCCCCATAGAGATTTACATTCATAGTTTCATGTAATATTTCATCCGTTAAGTTAGTGCTATCAAGGTCATCGTCTAAGACTATTCCTGCATTATTAACTAAAATATCTAGCTTTTGATATTTTTCAGCCACTATAGCTACTGCTTGTTTTATAGAATCAAGATTTGTTACATCAAGTTGAATGCAATCTACGATCATTCCATCAGTCTTTAATTCTTCTTGAGTACGTAGCCCCTTGTCTAGATCTCTAGAGGCGAGAATTACTTGAAATCCTTTACTAACAAGCCCTGCTACTATGCCTCGACCAATTCCTTTATTGGCACCTGTAACTAAAGCTACTCGATCTAAGTTTTCCATTGTGTGAATTTATCTATTATTAATTTATACTTAAGAATACCACAAATCTATATGAGAAAATTAAAGAAGATTAACCTTGATGATGTAATTGTATACATCTATGGTATAGCAATTGTTTTAGGCTCTATTATTTATGATAAAACCTCATTACCTCTTGGTTGGGAGTTAGCTAAGGTTGAATTCTGGCAGCTATTTTCACTGCTAGTTATTTTTTTATGGATTATTAGGACTAGTTATCAGTATATTCGTAATAAAACTAAACCTGAAACTCCAAGCAAGGCCATTGTGTTGCTGTTTATTGCATTTATCTTAGCATTAATATTTTCAGACAAATCATATATATTTATAAAGGCAAATGAAACCACAGCTTTGTACTCATGGATTATTAAGCTCTTTTCTAAAGAAGGGGGGATTGATGGACGAGTAGCTTTATGGGGCAACCAATTTAGATATTTTGGCTTGATTACAATAAGTTTAATACTATCATCAGCGTTAATTTTAAAGTCGGCAATCAAACCAAAAAATTGGAAAAGTTTATTTTACTTTTTTTTATTAAGTAGTTTACTTCAGTCAATTTGGGCTATTTCGCAATTCCTTTCTCTTATTGGTGAGAAGGAGATGCTTAAAGAAGGTAAGTGGATCTATGGTGGGTATGGGCAAACAAACTTTTTAGTCGGTCATTTGTTAGTAGGTTTAGTAGTGGGATATTATTTCTTGCATAGTAAAGAGAAAATTTATAACTATTTTGCTTATTCTGCAATTGTAATTATCACTCTTGCATCTATTTTAACGCTCTCATATTTGGGTATATTTATGATTCTGCTCTGCAATGCATTCTTGATATTGCAGAGACTAAAGGATGTTGAATGGTTGAATACTAAGTTATCTATTATATTTCTAGCTTCAATAATATTTATTGTGCCTGCAATAAATATCGTTGGTGGGTTTAATCAGGATTTACTATTTCGTGCGTATATTTGGGCCGATATTTACGATTATTACCTAAAGCGACCATTCATTGAACGGAATATGATGTCCTTCATGGAAATGCTTTTTGGAAGTGGATTCGATAATCTGATTTTCTTACTATCTAGAAGTCAGCGTATCTTAAATCCCTTTATAGATAGAGCTCACAATATTGTCTTTGACTTGCTCTCAAGTGCTGGACTATTTGGATTAGTTACTTCTATGTATGTTTTGGCGACTGGATTAAAGCTTAATATTAATGAGAACAAAAATACTACTTATGCTGCCTTTGCTCTATTAATGCTATTCATCCGATCATTAATACACACTAACTCTATTAGCAACATAGTTCATTTGTTAATCCTGTGTGCTATGGTTTATGCATTAAAAACCAAACCTACATCCCACAATAATAAGAATGCTCAAAGGTATGCCTAAGAGATTCTAGGTATTGTTGATAGTCTGCATCAGATGATCTAGTCAAAAAATAATCGACATTCAGCATATAATCATCATTAAAATTGTAATTATTTAGCACATAGATTTCACCTGTTACCGAATCAGTAAACGCTAAATAAGAATTCTGATATAGGTAAGAATATCCTGTAGGATATGAATATGGCTCACTAATTGGATAAGACACCACATAAGAATCAGGATAAGAAATAGGGAATGGATATGTAGCTGTGTAATCGATAAGTAATTGCTTTGCAAATACAGTAGCACCATCTATAAACAGCGGCACATCCTGGATCACAAATGATCCATTGAGGTATTCTGTTTTCTGAGCAAAGATATCATCTATTGTTCTATCCGCTGGATATACTTCAGCATTTATATAGCTATAATAATCATATTCAGCTTCTTCTTCCCAACTAGTAATCTCTAATGTAGGCCTTGCTTGTCTATATTCATACATATTTAGGTAATCTGATTGACCATGGTCAGTGTCAGAATAGAATTCTTGGAGAGTATAATATCTTTCGTTTTCAACTCTTTCAGGAAAATCTTTTCCAAAAATGTATAAAGGCTCAAACCTGGATGAATCAGGGTAAAGAAGCGTCTGTTCTGTTTGCAATAGATGCCCTTGAACAGCTGTGAATTCAGTATTTGGGTTGTATACATAATCACGGTAGTTAACTTCGATCATTTCAGCATCGTAGCCAAATTCAAATTCGCTAGCTACAGCATCCAAAATAACTTTATCTCTATAATGAGTAATATCGGTTCTCTCTAATAAAGACGATTCGTGAATATAATCTAAGTACTCCTCTATTTCAATTAGCTCAAAATTATCGGAATTAACTGTATAAATTGTAATTAATACATGGTCTAGAGTATCTAATGCGTAAGGGTTACAAGTAATTGGTCTGGAAGTAGAAATTTTATAATATACAGTGCCATCTAACTCAAAATAATCAATTATCTCTGCATTGTACCCAAACATGTCGATTAGTTCCTGTTCAGGGTATGATGTTGGATAAGAATCTGGATTTGATACTGGATATGATTCAGGTAAGTATAAATAATCATTTGAGAATCCAGGGTAAACCGTAAATAAGTTCTTTGCTGCGAATGAACCTCCTTTGTAGTTAATGTATTCATTTTCACTATTACCATATCTACCAAGCTCATAGCTAAATAAATCATTGTTACTGTCAAAACTCTCCGATTTATAATAGGTTCTATCTGTATCAAAAAACTCTGTATATTGATAAGTCTCTGTCTCATCGATTGTGTAATAATCGCAATTATCAGCTGCATCACCCGGGGTTACAGTAGTTGAAGTGAATCGATAGTTATATACGTTCAAATCAGGAACAAGGAATGGCGAATCAAACATACCTATTTCAGAAGATGGATTGATTTTAGGTACAGGTATTTTTGATTCTTCTATTGGGTTTGTAAGTCCCTGAGGTAGCTCATCTAATGGCTCACCAAAACTATAGTTGCTACCACTATTGAGGTTTTCATCGAAAAAAGCAGAAGGATTATTTCTAATGATATCTGCAATTAATTTATTTATTTTGCTTGGTCTATTAAGTTCAACTAGACTTTCTTCTTTATCAGTTGTGTTGAAGACAAAGTAATATAATGCTCCAGCTCCTACTAGAAGAGTTATTAATAGCATGCCAATTAAGATGAGCATTGGCTTTTTGCTAGAAGATCCACTATCAAATTTCTCTGGCAAAGCAAGGTCTAGTTCTTCTTCGATACTCATATTTTGTGCATCTTTTGGAACTATTTCATCAGCGTAAATATCTGTATTTTCATTATCCATATTTGTTAGAGGATTGTCCTGCACGTGATGAATTGATTGACCATCGCTATTAGAAATGTTATCTGTGTTTTTGTTGTTATCCATTATTTATATATTTAAGCTTAATAATATTTTATAGAGATGAGTAAGGGCGTCAATTATTATTTTTATTAGATGCAACTATCTGTTAGAAT
>JAGQLK010000004.1 GCA_020429485.1 Candidatus Dojkabacteria bacterium
CACTGTAGAAAACTTCTGCTTACTCTCGGCAATATATTTTAGTTTTTCAATCTCAAGATCATATCTATATTTAATACTTACTAGTATTAATGCGCTCGAGACAACAACAAAATAGATATTGGAAATATACACTCTTTCTTCTAAGCCAGGAACCAGAAACGGATAGAGAAATGCAAATCCTAAATTTAAGATAGCAATTACTAAAAATGAACGCAGACTAAAGAAAATACTTGCTAAAAAAAGCGGAATAATTACAAAAGGCAAGATTAGATTAGTATCTAGTGACCCTAAGTATACTACCAGATGGGTAATAAGAATAAATGCTATGACAGCTAAGTTCAGATATCCTTTTCTTGCTATTAAGTAAACAAATGGAATAGTAAAGCCTGCTGAGAATAAGAGAAAAATTATATTGGTGACATTATCAGCTAATATCATCCAGATTAAACTCATTACAAAGGAAATCAAAATTGAGATCAAACAGATCATCGAAAATAGTTCAATCTTCTTTCTTTTTGTGTGATTTGTTTCCAGATATAGAGGACTGAGGAATATGTATGTTTTATTTATTAAGGAGTTGTTTAATTTTGAAAATTTAGCCTCCAAAAAAGAATATTAATCAGTAGAAAATTTATAACCAGATCCTCTTACAGTAATGATCATTGGATTAGATCTCCGATCTTTTATTTTCTTCCTTAACTCTTTTATATGTACAGTCAAAGAATTTGAGAACATTTGTTGTCCCTCCATGTTCCAAACATTATCTTTGATCTCTGTTCTAGTAACTACCTTACCCCTGTTTTCAACCAGATATTTTAAGAGTCTATATTGCAAATGCGAAAGCAAAACTAAATTTCCAGCTACTTTCAACTCATGGGCGGTTGTATTCAACTCTAAATCTCTAACCTTAATAATATCACCCTCCAGAATTTTATTTCTTCGCTCTAATGCATTTACCCTTGCATAAAATTCCTTAATATCAAACGGTTTGGTTAAGTAATCATCTGCTCCTGTATTTAATCCTTTGATTTTATCTTCAATTTCACTTTTTGCTGAAAGAATGAGAATAGGGGTTGAATCATCGTTATCTCTTATTTGCTTACACACATCTAAACCACTTATATCTGGTAACATTATATCCAATACTATTGAAGAATATGATCCCTTGTGAAATTTAGCTAATTCGATACCCTGTTCACCGGTTTCAGCTTTATCAACTGTATAACCTTTTTCTTTCAGAGCATGTTGCACTATAGTTGCTGTAATTTTATCGTCTTCGATTACAAGAACACGCATTGGTCTATTTAACGACTTTCTATGCAATTATACTACATTATTTGTGTTTCATCGCAAATTTACGGCTGTTATAATCAAATACGTATTATATTTATATTTATTTCAAAAATGGATAAAAGAGCCACTAAACTAGCACAAATTATTGTCGACCACTCGGTAAAGGTTAAAAAAGGAGATAATGTAGTACTTACTAGTTCAGATTTTACTGGACAAGATCTTATCACTGAATGTTATCGACTATGTTTAGAAAAAGGCGCTAATGTATATTTAGATATATTCGGAACTAATTTTGAAATAGGTAGAGCCGACTTTTCTGATCTATACAAATTATTTATTTCCACTGCTTCTAAGAAACAGCTGACTACCCAGCCTGAAATAATGAAGAAAATAGTAGACTGGGGAGACAAATTCATCAGAATAACTTCTATCCATAATCCAAACTTTCTTGACCCAGTTGATAAGAAAAAATTATCACTTTGGCAAAATACATTCTATCCATTATTCAATGAATTAGTTAAAAAGGATTGGTTACTAACTTACTTTCCTACCGAAGGAACTGCTGCTAATGCGGGAATGAGTTTAGAGGACTTTACTGACTATTACTATAATGCTTCCATTGTTGATTACGCTAAAATGGATAAAGAAATCAAACCACTCCAAGATATTATGGACAAGGGCAAAACAGTATCAATAATCGCTGAAGGTACAAATTTGAAGTTTAGTATTGCAGGCAGATTATCAGCAGGAGTTGGTTCAGGGAAAAGAAATATACCAGACGGAGAGTGCTATATCGCCCCAATTGAAGATACTGCTGAAGGATACATTACATTTTTCAATCCACAGATTGATAGAGGTACTGAAGTCGATGGAATTTATTTAGAGTTCTCCAAGGGTAAAGTTGTGAACTATAAGGCTAGTAAAAACAAAGCACATCTTGATGCAGTATTTTCTGCTCATGCTGGAAATAAGCGACTCGGTGAATTTGGCATAGGTATGAATCACAATATCCAGCAATACATCAAACAAATTATCTATGATGAAAAAATTGCAGGAACTATTCATCTAGCTTTAGGTAAATCACACTTCCATAAAAGAGGTGGCGGCGACAATAAAGGTACAATACATTGGGATATGATCAAGGATCTTCGCCATAAGGGAAGTATAGTCATGATTGACGACGTTGAGATTATTAAAGATGGTAAAGTTCTAGTCTGAGTGTTTTAGTGACCTTCCAAAAAGTCTACCAATTAGATTGACTGTGCCTTTCACTACATTATAAGAAAATCTCAAAGGCATAGTTGTGACAGATACTAATTTAGATTTGTTCTGCTTAGAAACATGAGTATGTATAGCATCGTCATAAATCTCTAGCAGTCTCTTGCCTACAACATCTACTGAATACTTCTTTACTTCTTCAGGTCCCCATTTTGCAAAGAGTTCTCTTAATTGTGGATTAAGAACTAATGCTTCAAGCTTTTGAGAGAAAAGTAGTGTATCTTTAGGATCTATGACTAATAACGAACCAGTATTTTTGAGTACTGTCTTATAGCCATCATTGTCTCCTCCTATTACAGCTTTACCTGCTGCCATTGCTTCTATAAGTACAATACCAAAACTTTCACCCCCGGTTGAAGGAAAGACAGCTAGATCGCATGTTGCGTAGTAATCAGCCTTTTGCTCCTCATCTATGTATCCTTCAAAAACGACATTCTTAAGTTTGTTTTTCTTTACGTAGTCTACTAGCTTAGATTTAAGATGCCCCTTTCCGCCAATAATTAATCTGACTGTATTAGGATCTATTCTTTTAGAAAGTTTATTGTATGCTTTCAGGAGATGTATTGCTCCTTTACGCTCAACGAGTCTACCTAAGAAGAATATATTTACTTTTCCGTCATCATACTTCTTGATTACTTTTCCTTTTTTAAATGCCCCAAGATCTATCATATTGGGTAATACCTCAGAATCTATACCAAAGTCTTCTTTTGCTACCTTTTTAGCGGCAGTTGATACAGTAAGTACATGTGAGAATGAATCTAATGAGTCTCTTTGTAATACTGATACAAAATTAAAACTTACTGTTGTGCCCATATTGCCTGCGAATGAATGAAAGGTGCCTATTCTTGGTACATCAGCAAGAGCTATAACAATTTGAGCTAATGTAGGGCTATATGGCATCTGCACATGAAGAATATCGAATTTTTCTTTCTCCAAAGTCTTTCTTATTTTATTTACGTATGGGAAATATGGCATTGTCATAGTATTATCATTGCCTTTTATCCTGAAATTTTTGCTTAGAGAAATAACTCTATTTGGAAATTCCGAATCATCGTAACTTTCACCTACCAAGAATTTAACATCATGCCCTTGTTTGATTAGCCATCTAGCCAAAGTTTTAATATATTGTTGAACTCCATCTGGTGAATCCAGAGTGTCGTCAAAAACAATGCCAATTTTCATAGTATTTTATTATACTGGCTAATTATAACAGAGAAAATTTCGCAATGCGAAATTGTGTGATTAGTTGACAAAGGCTATAAGTAGTGATTTCATATGAATATGGTACTCTTAATTTGCGTCACGTTAACTTTATTAATAAATCTAACACTCTTCGATAGTGAACTTACTGACACAAACTTTACTCCATATATTTTATTATCTATCTTTATCCCTTCTACATTAGTATTTTTGTATTTCCTTGGAAAGAAATATCACCAGATAAGAATCGTAACCAGTTTCATAGGACTTTTTGCCTTTTCATTATTTACATTTATTCTATCTGAATTTCACTTGCTATTATCACAGATATTGTTCATGGGGTATTTGATCACTGACTTTGTACTTATAGGTTTTTATGAATATTACCCCCTCTACCCTATAGATAAGATGCAAATAACAGTTTATAAAAGAAACGTGCGTTCAAGGAGGAAGGTTGAATTTATTTTATCAATAGTAATCTCTCTAACATGTCTAGTACTCCTAGCAAAAACAAAATTTTAACTTTCTACAGGAAGTATTTAAATATCATTGAGAAGTATTTGCCTAAAGTAGAAGTTGAACCAAGCCTGATAAGCATACTAGGTGTCGTAATTAATATAATCTTTCTTTATTTCATTAATAGTTTTCCATTAAATGTTGTTATATTATTTGTGGCGTTGGCTTTTGATTTTTTAGATGGCGCCTTTGCTAGAATTCTTAATAAATCAAGCCGTGAAGGTTATTTGCTAGATGTGTTTTTCGACCGACTCACTGAAGGATTAATATTTATAGTGGTAATTGGCTCAATTGCTGGTAAAATATTTTTCATATTGTTTATGATAAATATTATACTTAATTTTTATTCAATTAAGACTAATAAACATCTCTCAATACCTTTAAGATTTTCTTACATGGTATATTTGTTTTTTGTATAATAATCAAATGGAATTTAAACCCGAGAAAGAATTAGAAGTTATTGTTAAAGAAAAGCCGGTTAAGGTTTTCTATTTCTCACATAGTCAAGATAAACCAATAGCACTTGTCTTACATGGATTGAGAAATGATACAAGGAAAGTATATCCCCTTATTCATTTATTAGAACCTCACTATTCTGTAGTAGCATTTGATTTTCCTGGTTATGGTGAATCAAGAGATGTTGCTGAAGATTATGAAAATTATATTGAATATGGTACAGAAGTTGTTTTAGAGATTATAAAACAACTAAATTTAAAAACAGAGAAAATGCTAATGCTTGGCGGATCATATGGGTCTAATGTAATTATTAATACTCTACTTACTCACCCTGAGATTAAAATTCGCAAAGCAGGCTTGATAGCTCCGTTATTCTCTGAAGATACTCTTTCTATGGGGCCTAAAATGAAAAGATCGATATTAAGACTTGCAAAGTCAATGGCTAAGGGAAAGCTGGTAACCAAAATTGGGCAGTTTATTGTAAATAATGATACTCTTTTTGAATTTCTAGTGAGAAGAACAATGGAGGGACCTCATACTCGAGAGATGTTGGACCATGAAAAAAGATTGTGGCGAATATGTGACATGAAAACTTGGGGAAGATCTGTAATGGATCTACTGCTTATGGATAATTCAAAATTCTTAGATATGAGAGTTACTGATTTAGATGCTGTATTTGTATATCCGAGAAAAGATCAATACCTTGAGGTATCTGAAGTAACTGAAAAGTATAAACAGATATTTCCAAAAGCTAAGTTCGAATATTTCGAATCTGAAACCCATATGCCAAAAGGGGAATTCCAAAAAGACCTAGCCTTCATGGAACGAATGAAGAATTTAATAGAAGAGAATCTAGTCTAGTCTTCTTCCTTTTTATTGAAATCTAAACACAAAGAGTTTATACAATAGCGTTTACCAGTTGGTTCTGGTCCATCATCAAATAAATGTCCTAGGTGAGCACCACAATTGCTACATTTTACTTCAGTCCTAACCATACCGAGACTTCTATCTTCCTCTAATTCGATATTTCCTTCATCAACAGCACTATAAAAACTAGGCCATCCCGATCCAGATTCATACTTAGTATCTGAAGAAAATAGTTCATTTCCACAAGCTACACAATGATACATTCCAGTCTCTTTATTATCGTAATATTCTCCTGAAAATGGTGCTTCTGTCCCCTTTTCAAAAGCAATGTGATACTGTTCTGGTGTTAACTTATCTTGCCAAAATTCTTTTGGTTTATCTTTCATATCTGACATATTAATATGTGTAATAAGTAAAAATTAACTACCAAATGTAAATGCATTTATTTCTATTCCTTTTTCAAACTGAAGTTCAAGAATATGTTCAGTCTGCAATTCGTCATTAGATATCAAATGATACAGTCCAGGACCATCTACTCTTACTGTCCCATCCTCATAAACATCCGTACCATACATGTCACCATCTTCAAGAATCACCTTCACAGTACTTACCTCATCAGATCCCATAACTAGGTATACATCTTTCGCAGAATAATTGATTCTCAACACGGAGTTATCACTATTCGAAATTGAACTTTCATCAGTAATTATCCAAGCACCTGATAGAGACCAATAATTACGCACTAATGTCTCAGTGCCTGCATATTCAACTGATTGATCAGCAATAAATTCTGCCGCATTGGCGAAGTATTGTCCTCGTTGGTACCCAAGATATGTTTCTGGTGTTTGCTTACTTGAAATTGGTGGTTCAACATCTGAATTTTCTACAGTATCAGTATCTAATTCTAGTAGGTATCTTATTACTGCTTCACTCTTATCATATTCCCCCACGCCAAAGTGCGTATGCACTATCTGACCATTTTTATCTATGAAGTAATGCGCAGGCCAAAATTGATTATCATATGCTCTCCAGGTTCCATAGTTATTATCTAAGCCCACTGGATATGTTATTCCAAATTCTGAAACAGCATTCTCAACGTTTTCTAATTCTCGCTCAAATGCAAATTCAGGAGCATGCATACCTATAACTACTAATCCATCATCTTGATACTTTTCATACCAGCCTTGAACATAAGGGATAGTCCTTACACAATTAATACAACTGTAAGTCCAGAAATCAATTAATACTACCTTACCTTTCAAATCAGCTATCTTTTCTCCATCTGAATTAATCCAAGCCTCTATATCTTGGATTTCTGGAGCATCATATGGTTCTTCTATACTTAGTCCAAGATCACCTTCCATTCCATGAGTATCTGCATCATTCATTTTCATTAAATTGATTTCTATATTTGTTGGATCAAATAATCCATTATCAAGAAGAAAAGTTTCTAAATCTTTATCTAAACCAGTTGATATAAAAATGCCCACTATTACTAGTATTGCTCCTAATATCTTTTTAAAAACGCTGTTAGGATTTGCAGCCCATTTCATCTTTGCTACTGCTTTCTGACCAAAGACAGCAATAATAGATAGAACTAATGCTAAACCAATTACATAGAGTAATAGATTTAAAACACCAATCCAGAAACTCTGAGGTAATACAGTAGCAATAATAATTGCATAAGTAGGACTACAACTAGAAAATACTGGTCCTAAAGCCAGACCTATCATTATATCTCTTGCTACTCCTTGTTTCTGAGATGCTTTATGTAAAGCTTCCTCACTATTTTGGCTTAAGCCAAGCTTTGTAGAAATTGCTGTCCAAATATCTGGGAAAATGGTGAATATACCAAAAATAATTAGTATGCCTCCCGAGAGATAAGTCCAAAATTCTGGAGGAACAGAAATAAGTGCCGTACTTGCTTTTAGTAAAAGTGTAAATAGGAATACTGAACTTGATAAAGAACCGATGATTATAAGTGGACGTTTCCAGCTATTTGTTTGCAGTGACCCACTTAAAACAACTGGAAGCAATGTAAAAACACACGGTGCAATTACAGTTAATACACCAGCAATAAATGAGATTAATAAATATTCCATATGTTAAATTGTTTGATCGATAATATCTTGAAGTGAATAGCTATGACTCCATTGTTTTATTTCTTCACCATTAGAGTCTACTTGCACTAATGTATGCTGATAAGTCACACCATATTTTTGTTTGAGCTCAGTTGAATTATCATAATCTAGAATCAATATTGTCAGATCAGATGGAATTTGATCTTCATCATCAAGAATAGCTTCATCAAGGGCTCTACATGTTGGACACCAATTGGCTTTAAAAAAGAGAACAACATCCCCATTATCCGCATTTGCCAATAAAGTTTCATCGTAATCGGTATATATTCCCCCAGAAACTTCATTCATATCATTGTTAAAGAAAGATCCAGTTGTCGGTGTAACCTCATTCACATCAAGTTCATTACTTGGATCATTCTGTGTTAATTCTGTTGCTTTAGTAGCTGACTCATTATCGTTAGAATCTTTACTAGATAGTAAATATAATCCTATACCTGCAAATCCAAGTGAAAATATCAGTAGTACTACTAGAGCTATAATAATTAGATTTGTATTTTGGGATTTAGCTACGGTGATTTTATCTGATTGGTTCATTTGAAGGATAGTAAAATCTTAATAGTTATCGTATTTAGTATATGATACTATGAATTATTCTCAATTCCAAAACAATGTTTACACCAGAAGTAACAAGAAATCTGAAAAGAATCCTGTATGTTACTATTCCCGTTATAATTATTACTTTCCTACTGGCAAATATTGTTGCATATTTTGAAGCACCAGTTAATTCTGGTTTTGATTCTTTTTCATCAATTTACTGGTGGTGGATAGTTACCATTGCAACGGTTGGATTCGGTGACATAGCACCTATTACATTTGAAGGAAGACTCGTAGCTTCAGTAATTATCGGAGTGAGTTTCATATTCTTCGCCTTTTTTGTTTCTGAAATGAGTAATTTATTGAGGCAGATCATCAGCTCAAGTGAAAGAGGGCTCAAACCTGTTAGATACGAAGGCCATATAGTGATACTCGGTTACAACTCAATGTTTCAAATGATAGTGAATCTAATTAGCGATGAGTTTCATACCAAGAGAATAGTATTAGTATCCAATCAAATAACTAGCAATCCAATGCCACGAAGAGTTGATTTTGTCTATGGAGATATTACCCAATACAAGGTTTTGGCTAGTGCAAATATAATTAAGGCATCTGCGTGCATAATACTGGCTAATGACAACTACACTAACCCTGATGCACATACAATTGTTGTAGCCTCAGAAGTAGAATCTATAAATAAGGATATACTTACAATTGTTGAAGTACTAGATGAGAATCTAGTTGAATTATACAAATTCTCTAAGATAGATCATTTTATAGATCAGAAGAATTTGATCAAAGAAGTAATATCAGAGGGTAGCGATTCCAAACTAATAAACTTGCTCAAAAATTATTATAAACAGCAATAATACCCATCTCGCTTGTAAACAACTTATCAACCTTTTACAATAAGTTGTATTACTTTATTAATAATAGTTTATGAAATCCCTAAAAGTGGCAATGACATGGTTTGTGCTCTTTGGCGTGTTATCCGCAATCCCCGTCTCTGCAGCTGAGCTGCAAAACAAAGAACAAGACTCTAATTATACAGTTGTTGAAGATGTACATGATGACTTATATGTAGTTGGAGAAGAAAAAGTAACAGTTGATGGCAATGTATATGGAGATTTATTTGTAGCTGGTGGAATGATTTATGTTAACGGTGATGTAGAAGGAGATATTTATATAGCTGGCGGACAAGTATCGATAAGGAATGAAGTGATGGGATCTGTTTTTGTAGCTGGTGGACAAATTGATATTGACGGAACAGTAAATAGAAGTATTTATATCGCAGGTGGCGAAGTTGATATTAATGCCGATATTCAAGATGATGTCTTAATCTTCGCTGGACAAGTAAACCTATCAGGTACAGTTGGTGATGATGTCAGAGGCACAGGAGGTTACATAGTGATCGACAGTAAAGTAAATGGTGATGTACTTGCTAGTGGAGGTACACTTAATCTAAATGGAGATGTACTAGGAGATGTACTCATAGCAGGTGAAGATTTGTCAGTAGATGCTGAAATGATTGGTGGAAATTTGACAGTATATGGGAAAGAAGACAATTTAGAACTTAGTAGTGATATTGAAGTATTGGGTAACTATAAAATAGAAGAACCAAAAGCTTTTGAAAGCAATGTCCAAGTTAGTACTAGACCTTTTCTTAAGGGGTTCAGCTTCGCAGGATTCTTTACCAGAATTTTATTCTCATTACTTAATACGCTAGGTATTTTTATCCTTGGTATGGTAATGCTAAAAGTCGCTCCAGTTAAGACCGAACAGACATTACGTCAGATGAAAAATGCTAATGACTTGCTTAAGAGTTTTGCTGTAGGTGTAATAGCATTTCCAGTTTTAGCAGCTGTCTCACTAGTGATGCTTTTATCATTCGTTGGATGGCCATCATTATGGGTTTTACTATCACTAGCGGTGGTTTCTAGTTCTCTGGCGCTACCATTATTCTCACTTAGATTGGGAAGGTACATTACTAATAGAATCAAAATTTCAGATTCTGAGTATGTGAAGTTAGCCGTAGGATTAGTAGTGTTGACCATAGTATTTGCAATTCCTTGTTTAGGTAGTCTTCTGCAGCTTTTCGTCACTGCAACTGCAGTTGGTGCAATGTTACAAATGCACTATAAGAACTATCAGAATGCTCAAGCACATATTAAAGGAACAAAATCCAAATAAAGACTTTTTTAAGGCAAACCCAGTGAGTTCATAGCTCTTGGGTTTGCCTTTATTTGATCTACAGACGTCGGCAAAAGCCAAAACCCAGATGAAAAATTATCAGATATACCAGTTGGAACCTGAATAGGATCACTAATTGGAATAACATTTGATCTTTGTGTATGTCTGGTAATTAAATCGTATGAATGTTGTTCATGGAATTGGAATGGTGCTAAAAGAATTACTCCCATACCTAATGCTGGGGCGATATTTAGCATTTCGTTCGGCCTAGTAACTACCTTTGTAATTGTTGGATCTGCCAAATGCTCCAACCAATTCTGTAATTCATCATCACGTGTCACACCTTTTTCTCCTCCTGTGATTGTAAGTAAATCGTCAATTTCATACTCACTATTTATACTTTGAAATATAGCTTCTACTCTTTGTCTAAATTCTATACTGATATCTCGACCATCTCCACAATGAACCGTTGTTCGAATTCCTGCTCTTAATAAGTGATCAACCGCCCAAATTGCCTGTGGCATTTCAGGAGCTGATGCCCCAATACTGACAAAAAAATGATCGCCTAAGTTTGTGTTCCCGTTTTCAATACCAAACTGGATAGCTAACCTGTCATTAATAGCATCATATATTCTATTAGGTAAAAGTAGTCCAGTGTTTACAATCAGTTCTTCAGGTGTACCAAGTTGTGACAGTTCATCTTTAACATGTGAATTGACTGCCCAAAAAGTGGTGTTTGCCTTTCCGGTTAATCTTGCAACTGCTTCCTGTGGTTTATTGTCAGGTGGTATCATTACAAAATTCCAGCTATCCGGAAAAGTATGAAAAGCACCTGCCATATAATGAGAAGTTACTAATGTAGATTGTTCAGGAAGTAGTCTTAGTTTTCGTGTATATGTTTCTAAAAGGCGATCATTAAACAGGCCATTATCCCTGAGAAAGTCCCCCACTGCATTCATCCATGTTGCTCTTGTTTGACCTTCTAAATGTGCACTTGATATAGCCGCTTTAGCTCTTTCTACCGATGCCCATCCCCTCCTCTCTGTAATATTCCATCTACTTTCACCCACTTGTGGCTTGAGTGTAACTAGACCTGGTTCTAAATGCATATCTTCAAAAGCCCCAAGCATAAGTGCCATCAATTTATCATGACCTGCACTATTTTCCATTCTAGGACTCACTGCATATATATTTGCTTCCGACATTTTCAATTTTTTGTTCTATCGATATTATCATAAGCGACTGCGCCCACAAAATTTGCATCCCGATCTGCAGCTATTACTAGGTATCCATTGCACTGCGAGAGAGGAGATGATATAATATTTTTAGTTATATACACTATCATGAAGAAATTCGCATATATATTTATCCCTACGATTACTGTACTTACATTTGTTGTAACTATTTATTTCTACAATCAACTACCTAGAGAAATAGCAAGTCATTGGAATACGATGGGAGAAGTAGATGGATATGCAGATAAAATGATTGGTGCTTTTATTGCTCCAATAGTAATGCTAGTAGTGGGACTTCTATACTTCATAATTCCTAAAATAGATCCCAAAAAGAATAATATTGAGGCTTCAATTTCACAACTTTCAGGGGTAATGACCCTACTTATGCTCTTCTTTTTTGCTATGCAAATATTTATTATTGCGTGGAATCTTGACTACCATCTCAACATTAACTATTTTATTCCACCTTTTATCTCATTCCTATTTTTCTATATAGGTATTCAACTCCCTAAGATAAAGAAAAACTACATGTTTGGCATTAGAACACCATGGACATTAGAAAGTAATACTGTATGGGAAAAGACTCATCAACTAGGAGGAAAGCTATTTATTATTTCTAGTATCTTTGGACTACTAGGCATCTGGGCTGGTAAGTTCGCAATAGCATTTGTAATAGTTCCAATATTACTTACTGTAGTAATATTATTTGCTTATTCATATCTTGAGTACAAAAAGAAATAGATCTAACGCTCTATTTCTACAGTAACCCATTTTTCATCACCAAGTAATTCTTCATGGAATACTTTTATTAGAGTTGGTTTGATGATATACATTCTTGAACTTAGTTTTTCTAAATCATCAACTGATTTGATAGCAAAGCTTGCATACCTCAATCCATATTCTTTAATTCCTGTCACTAAATCTACACTATGAGCAACCTGACAGAACCCTGTCAGTTGTAAGCCACGTTTGTGTGAATCGGGTTGTTGAGAAGAGTCAAATATTGAGACTGCAACATGCTGATCAACAGTTATATTTTTTGTATGAATAGCATCTTGCGGAGACATATAAAATAATCTTGCTTGGTTATTATATGCGTAGTATGCAGTATTAATCCAAGGTGTATTTTCTACGCCATGCAAACTCGCCATACTCATTAGTATGTTATTTTTAAGTATATCTTCAGCAGCTTCTAAGATTATTTCATCAGGAATACTAGTTACATCTTTAGTTTTTATTTTGAATTTCAACATCAGAAAAATTTTAATAATAATCTAGTATAACAAATAATACTCTGTGATATAATCCCCCATCATGTCAGAAGAACGATTTGACCGTTTAATACCTAATGGTCCACAAGTGCATAAAGAAATATTTCAAAGAGGCAAGAAAGAGCTCTTACCAAGCTTTGTCTTAGAAAATGGTTCCATAAAAGCAAGAATCATTCCTGGACTAGGGAATATTATCCAGGGACTCTCAATGATCGATAAATTTGGTAGGCCAGTAAACATTGTAGTTGGTTTTGATAGAGCGCTTGATTATGTCCCCAACCCTAATGCAATTGGAAACCTAGTAGCTGGACCTGTAGCTGGTAAGATTTCCGATGGTGCTTTTGTAATAGGTGATACTCTTTACAGAGTTCCAACAGACAATGGTAGAAACCTTGTAAACAGTGGAAACAAGGGATTCCATTATAAAGATTGGACTGTACTTTCAGCACATATAGATGACAATGAAGCAGTTGTAGAATCTCAATTACTAACTAGACCCCTAACTTCAGAGACTGGAGTATTAACAATAAATAACAGAACTGCAATTGGGCCAGGATACTTAGATATACAGACTCAAGTAGAAACTACTGAAATTACTGTGGTCAACCCAGCTCCTAGTATTTTCTTTAACCTAGAAGGTGCAGGAAGGCCGATTGATAACCACGAGCTGATGCTTTATAGTGATGAGATTCTGAATATGTCTCGAGGAATTCCTACAGGAGGCACCAGTAATCCACAAGGTACATGGTTAAACTTTAGAGGAGGTAATCGATTACACGAATCACATCCTAATCATTACTATTACTTACAAGAACAAACTCTTGATTCTCCACTACTATTTGCTGGTTATCTTTTTTCTGCTGCAAATGGTGTATTAGTAAGAACTTATACTAATACATACGGAGTAAACGTAATGCGTCCTAATAGTATTGAAGGAATAGCTATCTCGCCAATGCTTGAACCTGATGGTATCAATCTAGAACGAGAAGTAGCAAATGAAGCAATACTCGCGCCAGGAGAACAATACACGCATCATGTAAGGTATCTTCTTTCTGTCATGTAGTTATCTTGATAGATATTCGTTACCCTCTAGGATAAACCTATACTGCTTATCTGTAGCTTTGGAAATTCCTATTCTGTTGGTTGTACCTATAGAAACTTCTTCTAGATATTGTGTAAGATAAATTTCTGAGTTTGAGTTACATAGATCAAGTGTGTAATGAGATTTCTTAGTTATCGCTAACGCCTGACAGAGTTTAGCTGGACCTGAAAGTAAATCTTTCAATTTTTTCTTGCTTCTTCTTAATTGCATTATTTCTATGCCCTCAACTGGTTCCAGTGCTCTTATCAAGACACTTCCTGGTTTTCCTTCTTTTTCAGTAACTATATCCATACAATCTTTACCATGAATAGTATGGATATATGTTCTTCCTGGTTCACCAAATGCAGCCTCATTCGCCTTTGTTTTACCTCTAGAAGTATGAGCAGCCTCATCACCCTCGACATAAGCTTCTGTTTCTACAATAATCCCTGAAGCTCGATACCCATCTATATTGCTCACTAATAACTTACCAAGCAGTTCCTGGGCTACAGTTATCGTGTCTCTGGTGAAAAATTTCCTAGTTAATCTTTTTTGGGTCATTTTGCTATTTAGGTTTATAAAGCATATACTAGAGTTAATTATAAAATACAATAATGACTGAACCAAATTCTTCAATTGATTCCAATCAAGATCCTGATACTATACTCAATGAGCCGCAACAAGAAAAGAATTCAACAATGAAGACTTTCCTTTTCATATTGGCAATTATTATTTTAACTGTGATTATAGCTGTATTAGCTCTATCAGTGTTAAGTGATGAAGAAGAAAGTAGTGATAACACAAATAATTCTTCTCAGACAAATACGACAGAACAGCAACCAGTTGTTTCATCAGACAATAATGGTGTAAGCGAATTGATTGCTGCAGAGGATGCAATTAATGATAATATTACAGTAACTGAAGATGATAATTATTATTATTTTGCAAGCAACGGACTGCCAACACATGAAACTGGAACATTCCCAAATGCAAATAATCCTAATACTATTTCAGCACAAGATTATTCTTTCAAAATAGCTAAAAATCCTGAAAAATTAGCTTATTTAACAGCAAGTAGAATCTTTGGTATTACTTTAGGAGGAGTACCATTTGATCCAGGTACAGCAGAAACTGATGCTGATACAGGCTGGAGTATTGAAGCATTTCAAGAGCTTCTCAATCTTGGCTTAGACATGAATAACGCTCATGTGCAACCATCTGGTGCATATCACTATCACGGCATTCCAGAAGCACTTGTAGCCAATGATAGTATCAACTCACATTCAACACTAATCGGTTTTGCAGGTGACGGATTTCCTGTTTATGCAAGATATGGTTACTCCAATCCTGATGACGCTAGCAGCACTGTTAAAGTTATGACCTCAAGCTGGCAATTAAAGACAGGGCAAAGAGTTGATGGTCCAGCTGGTGAATATGATGGAACTTACACAAATGATTTCGAGTTTATCGAAAACAGCGGTGACTTAGATGAGTGTGGAGGAAGATATACTGTGACTCCAGAATACCCTGGTGGTACTTATGCTTATTTCTTTACAGATGAATTTCCTTACATTCCTAGGTGTGTGTATGGAACATTAGATGATACTTTTTCTCCTGCTCAGGGCGCTGGTGCACCAAATCAACAAGGTGGTGGGCAACAGCCTCCTCCAATGAGATAGAAAAAGTAGATAAGTAAGGAGCAATGTCATAAATCTATTATTAGTTGTTTCTTATGGGGCAAAATAAGATTAGAAAAACATTATACTTCTCTCTAACAATATATGTATTACTGATTCTTACATTCTTTGTCCCAACTTTTTTCATAGATGCCGGTCCATACTTCCCTATCGTGGCTATACTCTCACTTCTGTTTTTGCTAACCGGATTTTATTTGTTTTTCTTAGCACATAAGAGTCATAAGCAGTATAGAAAGTATCTACTTATAACCGCCTTTTTTAGCGTAGCCCCTTTGTTATTTGCTGTGCTACATAATCTATTTTACGCACTTGGAATATTAATTCCTTACTTAAGTATTATTTTCGAGTTTGTTTCTGGGATAACACTAATAATCTCCGTGCTGATCTCACCTATAGGTTTTCCCATTATGGCGATAATTACTCTCAAAAAGATAAATAAATAGGTTTATTTCTTCCCAATTCTAGAAAACCATATTAATATTAAGATTAGACAAAAATAAATTGTAGTTACTAATTTGTATTTTGAAATTGTTTCAAACCTTCAAATCAAGATTCTGGAATTATAAATACTTTGCGATTGCAGTTTTGTTTGTTTCATCTGCTGCTTCAATTTTATTATTCAGCTTCCTAGATAATTATCATTATGTAAATTCTGATGGTATCGGATATTACTCTTATCTACCAGCAATTTTCATTGATGATGACCTAACATTTAATCGAACAGTAGAAAAGTATGCCGACTATTACAATGAAGAGCCTACTACCTATGGCGTTTGTAAGCATGACAATGCATTGTGTGATGAATATATTGGCTTAAAGCCACAAGCAAACGGAACGTGGCTAGATAAATACCCAGTTGGAGTAGCAATATTTCTTGCGCCTTTCTTTTTTATAGCAGATATCTATGTGAGACTTACCGACGGGATGAGAGATGGGATAAGCCCAGAATACCAGATAGCTGTAGGTATAGCAGGTATCATTTGGCTACAATTTGCAATATTTGCAACATATAAAGTACTCAGACACAGATTTGATAAAAACATCTCACTTTCAGTGCTAGTGTTTTTACTAGGTGGCACAAATTTGATTCATTTTGCTATCAATCAGCCTTCGATGAGTCATATCTATAGTTTTACATTTGTCACATTATGTATTTATTTCCTTGATAGATATTTAGAAAAGCCAAATTTGAAATATTTATTTTTGATAGGGTTATCTCTTTCCGTTATTGGATTACTAAGAAACATAAATATACTAGTTGGTATCATTCCATTTATAACAATATTACTGAAGACGCCAAAGCAAGAAAGAATACGAATCTTTGGTAAGATGATACTTATTTGGGGACTTACATTTTTATCTGTCATGATTCCACAGATGGCTTATTGGAAGATAGCCACAGGTAGGTTCCTGATTTATGGATACCCTAATGAAAACTTTTACTGGTTAGAACCTCATTTGAAAGATATATTATTCAATCAGAGGGCTAATGGATTATTCTTCTGGCATCCCCTTCTATTATTAGTGATTCCAGGTATTTACTTTTGGCTGAAGAGCAAAGATAAAATCAATAGAGTGTCAGTATTTTTTCTAGTACTAATTACTTACATACTCTCTTGCTGGTGGGCATATTGGTTTGGATACTCATTTGGTCATAGAGCATTTACAGATCACTATATTTTTTTCCTCATACCTATTGGATATCTATTCCAATACATATCCAAGTTAGATAGGAAGTATATTATTACTTTTGCAGCAATTGTTGCTTTATTTATTTTGCTTAATCTGAACCAAATCAACCTATATTGGCGCGGAATAGTAGCGAGTCACAACAATACATGGGAGAACTATAAAGAAAATTTTGCCAATCCTAGAGTGAACTTTAAAGAGATTCTGGATTAATTCTTTCTTGCAACCAGCCAGTTATCCAAGTAATAGAATCCCACATGATGTATTCGTATATTTCATCAACAGACACAAGTTTTCTGTCTATAATATCTTCATCTGGATCAGGTGTAAGTGGCGGAAGTTCATCTATCTCTGCATAACAGATCAATTGTGTTTCATCTTCTATCCACTCATCATCTGGCATTGTGAATGTCTTAACGAGTAGTACGGGTTCTACTGCTTCTGGTTTTGCTTTTACATCTGCTTCCTCATCTAATTCTCTAAGTAGTGTCTCCATAGCATTTTCGCCAGCTTCCATGTGGCCTCCTGGAAAGTTCCAACTACCTTTCTCATGCAAAATCAAAACTATTTCTGATTTATAATTAACCAAACCCATTATTCTTCCAAACCCTGAAGACTCAAGAATAGATTTATCTACGCCAGAGTACCCATCAAATCTACATTTGAGCCCATTTATTTGAGTGATATCGGAATATTCTTTGTGCATATGAAATTTTATAAAAACTATTTTAATATGCTCTTCGGAAGGGACAGGATTCACCTGCTCTAAGCTTCACTTCGTTCAGCAAGAGCTAGGTACAAGCCATCCTTCCCAAACAGAGTTTCATAAATTAGCTAATGCTAATTTAGTGCCCTCTTCGGAAGGGACAGGATTCGAACCTGCGGTACCCGGAGGTACACTCGCTTTCCAGGCGAGTCCATTCGACCACTCTGGCACCCTTCCATGTGAAAAATATTATACAGGCAAAATGCATCTAAAAAAAGTATCTAGTGGGTTCGATAAGCAATATCTTTTACGATCTTATGAACGGGACTGTACATCTTGCCATAGTCTTTCCAGCAGAATTCACCTTCTTCACCCCTGTACCACAAAGTCTCTGGCAAATTTTCATACAACCTAATCAGATTATTTAACTGCACTTCTGTGAGAACATCAATACTTATAACATCATCTCCAGCTGTATAACTATCAATTGAATGAGTCACTATTACAAAATTAACCTTAGATTTATATGAATTCTCTTCTTTGTCTCTTGCATTTACTTCTAGTGTCTCAACATGTAGTAAATCAGATTCAGAAACATTAATAGTTAACTCTTCTTTCAGTTCTCTCTGTGCAGCTTTAATTATAGATTCGTTTTGCATTATACCTCCACCTAATACTCTGGTAATGCCTGGAGGAAAGAAATATGGCT
>JAGQLK010000050.1 GCA_020429485.1 Candidatus Dojkabacteria bacterium
ATAAATATTCGCTTGGTCAACATCTCCTTCATCTTCTAGCTCACTCTTCCTTGTTTCAACAGTAGAAAAGTAAAAACCATCATAACCACTTCCACATTGTAGAAAATTTTCACTCCAAGAATATACACTACCAAATCCGAATATAGTACCTATCATAGAAAGCACTACAAAGAATACAAAAAGGCTTGATATTCCCAACCAAATGTTTTTGATCATTGTGAAACCTTTTTCTTGTGCTTGAGCATCACCAGAACCACGAATGATTGTCAATGCTGCCCAGACTGAAATACCTACCCAGATTACTAATACAACAGTAAAAGCAGCTCCAGCCAAAGTTCCTATTGTAGATAAAACTCCTCCAGAAGAAATACCGCTCAAAGGAGCATCAAGAACAAAATCAGTACTTGGTACTACTACTTGGTTACGAAAAATGTTTGTAGAAAATGTTGTAAAATCAAACATGAATTTTTAAATTAATTAGGTATCCAACGACCATCTTCACACCTATATTCATCTTCCGTACCTCCACCTGTATCTAGATATCCTAATTGTTCCTCTAAACAGAATCCATTTTCTACGTCTTCCCGTGTTATTGATACGAAATTACCCCTCTTTGGTATAACATTGAAACTAGTCAAATTATCCTCTATGCCTATTACTAATGCTAAAATCTGCAATATAATTACACCTCCAAAAGCAATTAGCACTCCAAGCACTGCATTTTTGAAAATCTTATTTGCTAGTTCCACTTTATCTGGACTATCTAGAGCTGTAGATCTTACATACGCTCCATAGAATCCATATCCCATTGATGCTAATCCCACAAAGGAAAGCATGGCAAACATTACTAACCTTACCAATCTGGGAAATGCTTTATCAGCAGGGCCCAAATCGAACCCAAAAACATTAGTACGTTCTAACAATTCAGAGTTATCTAGGTTATCTAGATCAAACTGACCACCAGGATTACCAAAAGTACAGTTATAGCCATTTTCAATAATTAGCGCATCACAATAATCATTACATGGAGGATCACCATCGATAGGGTTCTGAGCAATAAATAATATACATTCCGGATCTGTTCTATATTCTTGAGCCTTTACTCTTATTCCTACTATAACTGTCATTAACAGCATTGAGAAAGTTAAGATTGTGATTCTTTTGAAATATTTCTTAGTCATTTGTCTGTAATAAATCAATACCAAGTAATGAGCCAACTATATCCACCAGAAGTGGAGCCAACACTATGATAATAAATCCTATGATTCCTGATCTGATTATCAAAGCTGATGCTTTTTCTTTTTCTGGATTTCCAGTAGCAGTAAGTCTAACGTAGCCTCCATATGTAATAACAAGAGTAAGCGCAACGATACCGAGTGGTCTCATCCATCTACTGACGCTTGATACAATTGAAGGAATATCTTTGAAAGATTCACTTATTGGATTTTCAATTGTATTCTGTGCTAATGCAGGTGCCCAGAAGAAAAATGTCACAAGTAGAAAGGTAATTGTATATGCAGCTAGCTTTTTCATAGTTAGATATTTATTCATTTCAATTTAACAAAAGATACATAATTAAACAATTAGTTAAAGAAACCACCTGGTAATAATCCTAGTATATTAACACCAACGAACCTTAATATTACGATTGCTCCAACCAACATGAATATTGCATAGATAACTGACATTATCATTTCTCGTGCTTCTTGAACTGACGATGGATCTCTCCTTTGCATGATATACCCTGCTCTGATCACCTGAATTATTGCAAAACCACCTATCACACCTATACCTATTTGAAATACTCTCGTAATTACCCCATCTCTGCTAGTGTCTACACAACCTATAGATGTATAAACAAAATTTTTAATATTATTGGGATCGGCATCATTTCTTGAAAGACATGCAACACAAGCTTCTACTTCACCCGTATCCTCCAAAGCTTGGCATTTAGCAATATCTCCTCCTTGAGCAATAGGATCATCTTCATCATATAATTCACCTTGGAAACAAATAGCATTTGTAGCTGGATCATTACCAGGATTATCAGGTACAGCTTCACCTGAGCCAAAACAAAGGTAATTACTAACATTACCTTCTGTAATTAATGGTGGATTTGGAATAAATAAGCCGTCAGCTGCTGTAACACAGCCATTATTACATACATACGATTCTGCACCCACTCTAAATGGTTCCGTTACATTACCTTTATTATCAACATTATTAATTTGGATAGGCGAAGACAAAACACTTCCTAAATAGAGCGGTAACTTACCTTCCTTACCATTACATGCATCACTTAATGTTGCTGCTGTGATTTGCTCTTGAGGTATACCAATATCTTCACAACACACCTCCTGTGCATTAATAAATTCATTATAATAGTAGTCAAATCCAGTTGGACAACATTTACCATAACTAGCTAAATCAAGAGTTACTTCACCAACCCATTTTCCCTGCTTCCCCCCATTGCCCCAAATACCCCATACAGCGCCACTTGTTGTTGGACAATAATTTCACCAGCTCCATCAATAGCAAATCCATTTACAATGTTCTTATTTGCACAGATATATGGAAATTCATTGATATCACCTTGCGCTTGCCCAGATGTTTCCGTCTTCAAAATATCTTCTCCTAGGGAATTTTTTCCTCCATCAATACTTACATAACCAGCTGGACAGACATAGCCTTCTTCGTTCCAATCAGCTGCTAATGCTGCATTAGGTAACAATGGTAGTATTGTTGATGCAAATAACAGTACTAAGAATATTTTATTTAACTTCGACATCGTTTAGTCTATTAAAAATTATTTCCCCTCCACTTTTGACTTGTTTAGTAATGAGGAGCGTAGCTATTTTATCTTCAATGGTATCTTGTAAAACTCTTCTCAATTCTCTAGCCCCATACATAGGGTTATATCCAATCTCTGCTAATTCCTGTAGAGTTTCTTTAGTATAAACCAAATTAATTCCTTTTTCCTCTAGTTTTGTTTTCTCTTTCTCCATAAGGATTTGAGCTATCTGCTCTACTTCTAGTTGCAGTAGTGGTTTGAACATCACAACCCTATCAAACCTATTAATAAATTCTACTCTTAATAATTTTCTAATTTCCGGAAGAACAGCAGGATATACTTCTTTATATTTCTTACCTTTGGAGATAAGATCAGCAATTTTACTGGAAGCGACATTAGATGTAGCTACAATGATAGTATTCGTGAAATCTACCTTTCGTCCAAGCCCATCAGTGATGCTTCCCTCATCCAAAACTTGCAAGAATAGATCAAGTACTTTTGGATTAGCTTTTTCTATTTCATCAAGCAACACAATGGAAAACGGATGTGTTCTTACTGCTTCTGTCAAAAATCCTCCTTCAAATTCACCTTCAACAGGACTACCTATTAGACGGGTTAGATTTCTTTCCTCTTGATATTCTGACATATCTACTCTAATCATCAATTTCGAGTCACCATAATAAACGGCTGCTACGGCTTTTGCTAGCTCTGTTTTACCTACACCAGTTGGACCAAAAAATAGGAAACTTGCTATTGGTCGTGTTCCACTTGTTAGTCCTGCTCTAGATCTCCTTAATGCAGAAGCAACTGCTTGCACAGCCTCATCTTGCCCAATTACACGCTTGTGAAGTTCTTCATCAAGGTGCACTAATGATTCAACCTCATCATCCTCAACAGCTCCAACTTTTACTCCAACTTTGCTAGATACTATTTCTTCGATTAGTGACTCAGTAATAAAAGTTAATTGATCGTTTTGAGCCTTTACCATCGCTTCTTCTAAAAGAGCAATAGCCTTATCAGGCAATACCCTATCAAAATCATACTTTTGTGAGAGTTTAACAATCTTAACTAATGTTTCAAATGCTACTCTGATACCGTATCTTCCTTCTAGTTTTGGCAAAATGTCCATCAAAATCATAACTGCAACTTCATCAGGAGGTTCATTGACATCTACTGTCTCGAATAATGCTGCAAGAGATTTGAAAGGCTTAATGTGCCTTGCATATCCTTCTGGAGTTGTTGTAGCGATCAGTCTTAACTTATATTGATCCATTGCTTTTGTTACCAAACTCACTACTTCAGCAGAGAACTCTTTACGAATATTTACTAACTCATCTAGGTCATCAATCACTAGAATGATATTTTTGGTTTTAGCTGTTTCAATCAAGGCCTTTTCTATCATGGCTTTGAATCTCTCTATGTTAGAAGACAGAGCAAAAGCCCTACTAAAATCAAAGGAAACTAAGCGCATATCTTTCATATTCTGAGGAACATCTTCTACTACCATTCTCACAGCCAAGCTTTTGAGTAATGTTGTCTTACCTACACCTGGTTCTCCAACTACTAAAGTTGCGCTAGACTCACCTTCTTGAACTTCATTGATCAACTCTTCCAATTCAGCCTCTCTTGCGATACTCATCGTAAATTGCCCTCTTACTACCTCTGCGGTAAAATCTCGCGAATACTTCATAAGAGTTGGAGAATATGCTGATGTATATGACCTGTTTACGATCGAAGTTGGCTTAAGTGCGCTTTTTTCTTTAAACAATCTAATATATCTTTGTTTATCTGCATTATTTCTAGCCCAGAGCTCGATAGCTTGCAATTCTTTATCCCCTACTTCATATTCCAACATGATTTTTCTCAAGGGAAACTTGGTTAGATACAAGAATAAGGCAAGCTCATCAACACGCTCAAATCTATTATTATAAGCCTCGGTAAAGGATTGTAGCACTAGTGGTTTGATCCAGGTATCAATATGCACATTTGTGGAAAGTTCCAGTTTGCGGGCTATTTCTTTATATTTTTCTAAATCTAAACCAAGCCTGCTTAGTGCCAACACAACATAAGGATATTCAAGTAATTCAAGCATTAACTGTGGAAGAAAGTTCTCATGAAATTCACCGAGAATATCATCAATCAGATTTAGCAAGTCATGATCAAAGTAATCTGTAACCTCTATCTTATCGGGCTTCTCGCCGGCTTTGATATCCTCCAATAGGTCATGAATTCTTCTCGATCTAAGCCTATCTAAGAAAATATCCCTATTTCTGTTGAGATAATATGAATATAGAAAAGCTCCAAAAGAAAGCCAACCAAGAAGCTTATATGTTTCGTCCACAACTAATAAATGCTGTGGGTTAAAGTCTCCGCTAGTAATATAAACAAATAGACACCCAACGGTAATAATAGCCGCAATAATGAAAATCAATCTACCAAGGGCTCTTTCAAATTTTTCCTCTTCCTTTCTCTGCCCTACTTCTTGAGCCAAATAATCCCAATCGGTGACTAATGGAATACCATCTATCTGCCCAAGTTGTTCCTTACCCTTTAAAATCTTCATAAGTTAACAAAGTAGCTTAATACTGCAACAAAAGGTAGCAGTGGAAATATTAGGTATGCCATATAGGCTATGATTAATGGAATAGTTATAATCGTCTGTACTATAGTTCCAAAAGTGATCCATGCAACTCTAATAGGAAATGCTATTATTCTTCCCATTTTAGTATTGTCCTGGTAAAGAGGCTGGAATAAGTTCTGCAACATAGGAATGATATTAAAGTAGCCCAAGGTAAACCCCGCAATAGCTACTAATCTGCTCAATACGATTTTATTCTCAACTATGTACCACCAAAGCCAAAAATTTATAGTATATTTTTGAAAAATCCAAAACATAAAAAAATAGGCAATTTAAATTCATTTTAATTAAATCTGGGAAATTTTAAAAGCTAGTTATTTAGCAGTTAATGAAAATATCCTGCATACTTCTATTGAGGTACTGCCTCAGCAGTCGGTGTTACTTCTGTTAGGTCTTCTGATGCTGGATCTGCCAAGAGATTTATTTCTCTATCCTCTTGCCCAAATTCTACAACCTCTGGTTGATCAGCTATTCGAGAAATGAAAAATAGTGTAACTAATAGCCCTGCAAGAGCAGACAAAAAGAATACAATACTTGATATCCCTAGAAATTTTTTTCTTTTCTGATCAGACATTAGAATTTGTTAACTGTAATAAAAGTTAACATAAATATAACTAAAACTCTATTAATTTGAGATAGTGATTATCTAATTAATCAATCATATTAAAGTCTAGATTCAATGAGTGAATACCATCTGCTGCGGTAGTATCATCATAATCTGAAACCATATAATTTACCTGATCAAGTCGTCCTAAATTCATTTGTACTGCCTCAACACATCTTTGCAATGCAGAGAGGACCATTGACTGTGTATAAATCTCAAATGATACTCTACCTTGGAAATCATTTGCTAATAGTCTATCAAGCACATGGCCTACTACTCCATAAACAGCACCTGGATCATACATTTCAGGCTCTTCAAAGCTAGGAGACAAAATAGCAATATTGACTCCATCTCCAGTACTGACTATCTGGTAAACCAACCTTATTTCACCTGCAACAGTAACAGCCTTGAAATCAATACCGCCCTCCTCAAATGAAAAGGTCTCAATATATTCAGCCCAAGTAGGACTATTGGCTTGAAATGTTTGCCCATAATCATATTCATCACCTACAATACCCCAATCGAACTCACCTGAACCTAAATAACCGCCTGCCATAAGTAAATATTAATAAATAGGTGCGAATTATATCAGGAAGATCTTTTGTACGTAAATACTGGAATAAAGATCCCGACATAAGTCGGGATTAGCTCTGATAAAAAAAATGGGCGATCAAAGATCGCCCATTTCTAATCCATCGTTTACATCATGCCCATTCCTGGCATGCCTCCTCCTCCAGGAACTGCTGGTTCATCTTCTTTTGGAATTTCAGCAACAACTGCTTCTGTTGTCAAAAGAAGTGCTGCTACTGAAGCAGCATTTTCTAATGCCAATCTTGTTACTTTAACAGGATCAAGAATACCTGCTGTAATCATATCTACGAATTTATCATTTCTCGCATCGTAGCCGACACCTTTTCCGATCTGGCTTACTACTACTGCACCTTCTTTACCTGCGTTTTCAGCAATTAATCTAGCAGGTTCCTCAAGTGCTCTTTTTAGAATACTAATAGCGATTTTCTCATCACCATTAACTTTTACTTTATCAAGAGCTGGTAATACATCTATCAATGCAACACCACCACCTGGAACAACTCCTTCTTCGATAGCTGCTCTTGTAGCTTGTAGTGCATCATCTAGACGATCTTTTCTTTCTTTCATTTCTACCTCTGTAGCTGCACCAACTTCAATAACTGCAACTCCACCAGATAGTTTTGCTAGTCTCTCTGCAAGCTTTTCTTTATCGTAATCAGAATCACTATTATCTATTTCTTTCTTAATAGATTCTACTCTTGCTTCTATTTCTACTTTATTTCCTTTTCCATTTACTACTACAGTATTTTCTTTACCTACAATAACCTTTTCTGCAGTACCGAGATCAGAAAGTTCAGCTGCTTCTAGCTTTTTACCAATTTCTTCAGAAATCAATTGGCCACCAGTCAATACAGCAATATCTTTTAGCATCTCTTTTCTTCTGTCACCAAAAGCTGGTGCTTTAACAGCAACAATATTTAAGATACCTTTAAGCTTATTAACAATAAGTGTAGCTAGAGCTTCACCTTCGATATCTTCTGCGATAATAACAATATCTTTCTTACCAGTTTCTGCAAGCTTCTCAATTAGAGGTAGCAAGTCTTTAACTGCTGAAATTTTGCTATCTGTGATGATAATTGCAGGGTTATTGATTTCTGCTGTTAGCTCGTCTGTGTTTGTAACAAAGTATGGAGAAACATAACCTTTGTCGAATTGCATACCTTCAACGTATTTTTCAATAACGCCGAATGTCTGTCCCTCTTCTACTGTTACTACACCTTCTTTACCAACTTTATCCATAACGCTTGCTAAGATATCACCTATCTCTTCATCGCCATTAGCA
>JAGQLK010000051.1 GCA_020429485.1 Candidatus Dojkabacteria bacterium
GGAAAGCAAGAAGCAAGAGCTTGTAAAAGAATTAAGCAAAGGTGGAAAAGTCGAAGAGCAGTTAGAAACAGATCTAGTAGCTGCTATAGAAGAATATAATAAGAGCTTTTAATATCTATAAATGGCTGTAGCAAGGGATATCAAGAGAAGGATAACATCAGTAAAAAACACAGCTCAAATTACTCGAGCTATGCAGATGGTATCTGCCTCAAAAATGCAAAAGGCTCAAGACAGGGCCTTTAAAGCAATTCCTTATGCAGAAGGTATCTATGAAGTTGTAAATAAAATTTCAGATACTGGCGGATATGATAGTCCATACTTAACTAAGAGGAGTGAAATCAAAAACATAGCAATAGTAGTAATAGGAACAAGTAGAGGATTTGTAGGAAGCTTATTAGCAGCACTTACAAATAGTGCATACGATTTAGCTGAGAACCTTAAAAATAAATATCCTGAAGTAAATATCAAGGGAATCAGTGTTCATAAGACTGGTCAGAAAATATTACATAATGCAGGTATCGAGAATGATTTTCATTTTTCAAAGTATATTGAGGCTCCAAATACAACTGATCTTACAGCAATATTTTCATTGTTAGTAGATAAGTTTCAAAAGGGAGAATATGATGAGATTCACTTGGTATACTCACACTTTGTAAATACTATTGTTCAAAAACCAGCAACTAAGAAAATATTGCCATTAAGTCTAGAAGACATAGCTCAAGAAGCAAAGGAGTTTGAAGCAAAGAATGAACAGAAACATGCTCATAAAGCTTATGTGTTTGAACCAACTGCAGCAGCAGTATTGGATAGATTATTACCTGAATATTTCCAAACTCAGATTTATACAGGTCTATTAGAATCTATCGCTTCTGAGCATTCAGCAAGAATGGTAGCTATGAAAAATGCTACTGATAACTCTAAAGAATTACAGAAAGCACTTACTTTGAAATATAACAGGACGAGACAAGCAGGTATTACTCAGGAGATTATTGAAATTATTAGTGGAACAGTGGCATAGGACACTGATATTTATACGAAATAGCTTATTAAATACTAAATATGAAAGGAAAAATTAAACAAATCATTGGTGTTGTAGCTGATGTAAAATTCGAAAAGAATGAACTTCCAGAGATTCTTGAAGCTCTAGAATATGTTCGTGAGGACGGTAAAAAACTAGTATTTGAAGTGCAACAGCACGTTGGAGATTCATCTGTAAGAGCTATTGCGATGGGTTCTACTGATGGTATCAGAAGAGGAGAAGAGGTTGTTGCAACCGGTTCTCCAATAAAGGTTCCAGTAGGTGAACAGACACTTGGTAGAATGTATAACATTCTTGGTGATCCAATTGATGGTGGCGCAGAAAGTACTGGCGAAAGATGGGGAATCCATAGGAAAGCTCCTGACTTCACAGAACAGTCAAACCAAGTCGAAATTCTAGAAACAGGAGTAAAGGTGATTGATCTTATTTGTCCGTTCGTAAGAGGTGGTAAGATTGGTGCTTTTGGTGGTGCTGGTGTAGGAAAGACAGTTACTATTCAAGAATTGATTTATAACCTAGCTACTGAGCATTCAGGCTATTCTGTATTTGCTGGAGTAGGAGAAAGAACTAGAGAAGGTACTGATCTTTATGATGAAATGAAAGAATCTGGAGTTATTGATAAGACCGCACTTGTCTTCGGACAAATGAATGAACCTCCAGGTGTGAGAATGAGAGTGGCACTAACTGGATTAACCATGGCTGAGTATTTCAGAGATGTAGAAGGTAGAGATTTGCTTCTATTTATTGACAATATTTTCAGATTTACACAAGCTGGTTCTGAAGTATCAGCTGTACTTGGTAGAATGCCTTCTGCTGTAGGATATCAACCAACACTTGCTGAGGATTTAGGTTACCTACAAGAAAGAATTACATCTACTAAGAATGGTTCTATCACATCAATGCAAGCAGTATACGTACCTGCAGACGATTTCACAGATCCTGCACCTGCTACAACATTTGCTCACTTGGATTCTACAATTGTATTAACTAGAGCATTGGCAGAACAGGCACTATTCCCTGCTATTGATCCACTAGGTTCTACTTCTACTGCATTAGCACCAGAGATTGTTGGAGCTGATCATTATAGAGTTGCTAGAGAAGTACAGAAGGTTCTACAGAGATATAAAGAGTTACAAGATATTATTGCTATCCTTGGTGTTGAAGAGCTTTCTGACGAGGATAAACTAATCGTAGCAAGAGCTAGAAAAATACAAAGATTCTTAACACAGCCAATGCACGTAGCAGAACAATTTACTGGTAGAGCTGGTGCTTACGTAACAATAGAAGAAACTGTAGCTGGATTTGATAAGATTCTATCTGGAGAACTTGATGGCGTACCTGAAGTAGATTTCTACATGAAGGGTAATATTGATAGTGTATTAACAAAATCTGAATAATAATGAAGCTTAAAGTTGTTTCATCATCACAAGAATTACTAACTACTGACAAAGTAGATGCTGTCTTTGTAACTACAACTGACGGCGAAATCGGACTTTTACCAGGGCATGTTAATTTAGTGGCTACCCTTGAAGTAGGTGAAATGAGATATAAACTTAATGGCGAATTTCACCCAGTACTTATTAGTGGTGGGATCGTACAGTTCAAAGATGATGAAATTCTAATTCTTGCAGACGAAGCAGATCTTCCTGATAATTTAGTTAAAGAGGAAATATCAAGTGCTATTAGAAATGCAGAAGAACAGCTATCTGGAGAACTAGAACCTGCTGAATTGATTCAGCTTGAGAAAAAGTTAAGATACGAGAAATTTAAAGAAAGAAGAGTGCTTTCATAATTCTTTTTCAAGTTCATATATTCTTTTCCTAAGATCAGCAATGTCAGCTCTAATTAGTGCTTCAGATTCTCTTATCTCACCTCGTACTATAGAGATTTGCTCAGTAATGATTTTCCTAAGTTGTTTTAGAAGTAGTGTAAACATAAAAAGATCTTACCCAGCCAGCTTTAATTTTTCCTAAAATTTGTAAATATAAATTAATACTGTAAAATCAGGTAATTTATCAAAAACATATGCAAGAAATAAAAGTAATCAAAATAGGAGGTTCAACAGTCTCCAAAGATAAGGACAATGTATTCGACTACTCATTTATTGCGAGTTTGGAAAAGGTCTTGATGCCTTTCGTTGAGCAAGGTACCAAATTTTTCCTTACTCTTGGTGGTGGTTACACATCTAGAAGATATAGAGATCTAGCTATTGAACAAGGTATTAGTACTATTGAGCAACATTGGATTGGTACTACAGTAAATGTATTGCATGCACAGCTGGTGAAATCATACTTTGAAAAGGTAGCTGATGATCGAGTAATAAAGTTTGAAGACTATTATGACGAATCAGAAATGAAAATCGAAAAAGGTATATTAACTGGTGGTGGAGGAAGGCCGGGGCATAGTGGTGATGTAGATGCAATATTAGCAGCCCAAAAACTAGGAACGAAGACTGTTATCAGTTTGAAAAATGTAGATGGAGTATATGATGCAGATCCGAGCAAGAATCCAGAAGCTATTAGGATGGATAAGCTCACATGGGATGAGTATCTGGATATTATAGGGAATAAATCAGAACATGAGCCAGGTGGAAATTATCCTATCGATCCAATTGCTTCGCGAATGGCGCAAGAAGCAGGCATTGAGTTTTTGATTATGGGCTCAGAAGATCTATCTAATCTGAGATTAGCTCTTAATAATGAAAAGTTTGTAGGAACAATAGTTAAGGATTAGTATTTGTTGTAATATTAAGAGATTAAATGCAAAAACTATTATGAAAAAAAGAATATTCATTATCATTATAAATCTGCTTTTATTCTGGGCATTTGTTGATGCAATGCCAGGTATAAGTACAAATGGAGAAAGGGCAATGAATTATATTTTTCCCGGTTTAGTTTTTGGGTTTTTAATGCTTATACTTCCCGATTTATTATCTTTTTTTAAATTTCCAAAGAATTTCTGGGGTAAATTTCTAATTGGGTCAATTTTGACTTTGATGTGGCTCGGTCTTCTAAATGCAGTATTTACAGGCTTTCTAACATTTGGTCCCGGTAAGGTTGGCTACATTGATATGGTACTTTTCACTATTCCAACACTATTTACATTACCAAATGCACTGGCTGTGATTTTTGTTGGCTCTCTATTATTGAATATATGTAGTATAATACTATTCAACCTGTCCAAAGGAGATTAATTGTTTTAAATAGAATATGGATTTAAAAAATATATTAAATGCAATCGAGGTTTTCCTCAGCGTAGTCTTAATTATATTAATTTTGCTTCAGCAACAAGGATCTGGTCTTGGTACTATGTTTGGTGGTGCAGGTGGTGAAAGCTACAGATCTAAAAGAGGAGCGGAAAAATTATTATTCAATTTATCTATAGCATCATTAGTATTCTTTGTTGTGAATGGTATTGCAATTGCAGTATTAAGCGCACAAAGCTAAACGATAAATGTTTATAGTCAAATTTCTAGAAAAATTATTATACAATTTCAGAGATGCTTTATGGGACTACCCAGAAGCAGTATTCATTGACGATAAATCTGCATTTGGTAATTTCAAAAAACTATATCTGAAATCTAGGCCTATTAGCCACTTTTTGCTCTCAGCTTTAATGATTTTGTTGATAGTAGGTACAGTAAGCTTGGACGTAAGAGCTGTCTTACCAATAGATAACAGTATTTATATTGAAGGAGTAATTGTTGGAGTAGACAAGAATGGAGACCTGCAGAATTTGGCTAGAGTTAACCCATTGATTAATACAAATATCCAATTAGAAAAAGACATCAGTGAATTAGTATACGAAAGTTTAATTCATGTTGACCAGAACGGCGAAGTTAAGCCAGTCTTAGCAGATTTCATAACAATAGAAGAAGGTAAGAAGTATCAGTTCAAATTAAAAGAAGGAATTAAATGGCATGATGGGGAAGATTTAACCACAGAAGACGTAGCAGCAACTTTCAACTTAATTTCTACATTAGACGATGATCCCAGAACAAGTACAATATATTCTAGAGCCTCTAGAAATATCGAGCTAACAGTAATTGATGACTTATCGTTTGAAGTAGAACTGCAAAGTGTTATTCCTGCTTTTTTTGAATCTATGAGTTTCAAGATTCTTCCTGCGCATCAGTTTGCTGATTTGAATACCAACAACATTACTACTTCTGATCCTCTATTAAATCGTAAACCAATAGGGACAGGCCCTTTCAAGTTAATTACAACAACTGATGACACAATAGAAATGCTGAGAAATGATGATTATAGAGAGGACATCTCATTTGAAAGGCTTAAATTTAAATTATTCCCAGATGAGGAAAGTGCAGTAAGTGCAATTAAGACAGGTCAGATTCATGCTATTGCGGGTATCTCGATCGATTTCCTTAGACAGGTGAAAGATTTGCCTCAAGTAGATGTAGTAAGTAGTAATGTTATCTATAACCAATACTGGTCATTGTATTTCAATTTAGGTGATAACGGTATCGCTCCTTTTAAAGATGCTAATGTAAGAAGGGCAATATCATCTGCAATTAACAAAGATAAGGTAATTGAGTCATTTCTAGGTTATGGTGAAAGTGCAACAGGTCCAATTCCTGTTAGTTCATTTGCATACACTGATGTAAAAACTTATGAGTATGATGTAGAAAAAGCAAAAGAGCTTTTAGATAAAGCTGGGTGGGTACTGCCAGAAGGTAAGACAGTCCGCGAAAAAGATGGAGTGCAGCTAACATTCAATATGCTTGTTGTTGATAATGAAGATAGAAAGAAAATCGCAGAGGTTATTAGGCAAGACTTAGAAGATATAGGTATTCAGGTTAATATTGTTGCTGTAAATCTTGAGAGTCTGATCAATGATTACGTTATTCCAAGACAATTTGACACAGTTCTTTATGGTGTGGAGTCATTTATTGATCCTGATAGATATGAACTTTTTCATAGCAGCCAGATTCAGCATCCTGGACTTAATATATCTTCTTATAAATCAGAAGAAGAAGTCTTAGTGGTGATCAACAATGAAACTACCAAAATTCCAGAAGTTGATGACATACTTGATGACGCTAGAAAATTAATAGACAAGAACAAGAGAAAAAACGAATATGAAGATTTTCTTACAATTATTGGAAATGAAGTACCTGCTGTATTTCTTTTCCACCCAATTGAAACTTATGTTGTAAATAAGAGAGTTAAGAATGTTGAAATTTCTTCGATAAACTCAATAGAAGAAAGATTTGCAAATATTAGCAGTTGGAAAATAGAGCTTAATTAGTTATTATAATTTATATATTTTTAATTATTATTGAATATTTATGGGATTAATTTTAGTTGCCGCACTATGTATTCCAGCTGTTTTGGTTCTGGGATTAGTAGTCTTCGGAATAGGCTTATACAACGGCCTTGTTAAGTTAAAAGTATTAGTTGATGAAGCATGGAGTGGAATAGATGTACAACTTAAGAGAAGATACGATCTAATTCCAAACATTGTTGAGACCGTAAAGGGATACGCAAAGCATGAACAAGATACATTGACCAAAGTTGTCGAATTAAGAAATATGGCAATGAATTCAAATGCTGGTATCGAAGAACAAGGAAAACTAGAAAATCAACTTACAGGAGCATTAAAGACAATTTTTGCTCTTGCAGAAAATTATCCAGATCTAAAAGCTGATCAAGGATTTAGAGATTTACAAAAATCATTAACAGATATCGAGTCAGAGATTCAAGGGGCTAGAAGATACTACAATGGTACTGTTAGAGAATACAATACAAAGATTGCTGTATTCCCAAATAATATCTTCGCAGGTATGCTAGGTTTCAAGGCTAGAGAATTTTTTGAAGCAGATGAAGACGAGAGAGAAAACGTAAAGGTTGATTTCACAAGCGAAGAGGCAAAGGCTTAATTCTATTTCTGCCCTAAATATGTTGAAATTAGCTAGGTTACAAATTAGAGCTTTAATAACGGTATTAATACTAGTAGGTATTGGTACCGTTTTCAATTTAACAGCTCATGCACAATACAAAAGCTATAGTTATGATTATGTAAATGTAGACATAGAGGTTTTAGATGACTCTACTGTTGAGATTACGGAAGAAATCGCATATAGGTTTGATGGTGAATATCATGCGATGTTTAGAGACATAAATTTAGAAGATAGAGCAAATATTGATGCGTGTAAAAGTAACTCAGCATTACAATGTGGTGGCTTTGAATTCGTAGAAATACTTGAAGTTCGTGATAACGACGGAAATGTCTTGAGACAAACACCAGAAGATGATTTTGACTATGATAGTCAAGGTAGAATTATTACTCCGCCAGATGAGTATTCAGAATCATATGTAGATGACGGAGTCAACAGAAGCTTGAGGGTGCAATGGGTATTCTCAGAGCCAGGCATTGATTTTGATAATCAAGTATACAAATTTACAATCAAATACAAGGTCTATGGCAGCATTGGTTACTTTCCACAAGAAGGGTATGATCTCTTCTATTGGAATACCATTTTTGGTGATCGTGAAGAGACAATAGACGATGTAGCAGTTAATATAACTTTTCCAGAGGATATTGGATTAACTGAAGATGATTTTACTGTATTGGGTCAAGGATA
>JAGQLK010000052.1 GCA_020429485.1 Candidatus Dojkabacteria bacterium
AAATAATTTCCAAGATATAATCCTTACATATTATTATCAATTATGTTGAGTCCAGATTTCGGTTCCTTCTCAGGAACAATAGACCAATTTAAAGATCCAAATGAAATAATTCTAACGACAGGATTGGTCGAACCAGAGCAATTAGAAGGTATCATACCTATCACTTTTCAAACAGATTATGAAATCTGGCCTGGTGTGAATACTTTCACTGCAAGCCCTGCTTTAATGGCTATGCTAGAGAGAGGCTGGGGTGAATTCGGATATATGTTATTTTATGACAGATCCGCACAACTAAACAAAGTTCATATAAATAGACATGCTGGACTAAAGCCAACACTAGCTGCATATCCTGATAAACATCCACTACAGACACTTGCCGATGCATTTATTCATGGAGAGACTGCACAATTACCTGAAGATCAGATGGATTCAGCTAGAAAAATTGCAGGTAATCTTTTGCATACAATAAAACTAGGTTCAACGGGTTTATTAGTTAGATCATTATACGGTGATAGTGGTGTTGAGCAATTTTTTGCACAAGTTGATCCATCTTTGCACTTTGCTTATGGTGTTAACTTAATCAATCAATTTAGATCATCTAGAGGTGATCTTTCTGATACAGAACTTAGACAAATTATGCTTTACCGTTACGGTTTTATGACAGGCACTCCTATAGATAACGAAAGTGCTGCGTTAAAAGCTAAGGTAATTAAACCATACGGCAACAACACCTATAAAAAGGTTCAAGCAATAGGATTAGCTATTAAAGGTGCATTAGCTGAACATCAGGACACTGATGCATTGGATAGTTCTCGTAAGACAATAGATATTGTTAAATCAGTCACAAGCACAGGATACACACCGGAGCTTTTACCACAAATGCGAGCACAATCTATGGAAGATACTATTGCTGGCTACAAAATACCTACACCTGAGTACTATGGACACTCTGCGTGGCAAATAGAGAATGAAGTTACCCAATTAGTTGCAAATATGCCTAGACGCGAATCTCTTCGAATGGGCTTTAATGCCCAAAATCTAGAAGTTATAATGGGAGTATATAGACGAACTGCAGTATTAGCGAATCCATTTCCAGAAGGAGTTAGATCAGAAAGTAATTCACCTGTAGATGTATACGACGAACTATTGGCAAACTACCAAGCTGCAGCTAGACAAGTAACTTTTAGACAGGCAGTAGAAAGCACTAATGAACTCTTAACCTCAAGAGGTATTACAGATCTATATGAAGTTCCAAGAGATATAAATCCACATACAGAAGGACTGCCAGTAAACCTAGGCTATTTTCTACAGCAAAATTTACAAATAGAAACTTTAGCTGAATTAACTACAGCAATCACTGACTTAGCGGATATCAGAACAGAGTTGGACTTATATAGGGCGGACCCACAATATGGAACTCAAGCAGCTAATTTACTAAGCTCACTAGATAGCCTCTATGCTGATATGCATGCTTCTTATCGGCAACTAGTTGAATACTTCATCCAGGTTGATCAAGATGCTGAAACAATACCTTGTACAGTTTCTATTTCAGGACACGGTAATATAACTCAGATTGAGGATGCAGACGTTGTGATGATTGGCCAAAGACCAATTGTAGTAAATACTGGAAGCTATGAGTTTATATTGCAACCAGATAAAATATACTACTTCAATAATGTAGGCTGTATTCCAGGGGTTAATAGAATCAGAAAAGTCGCTCCAACAGGTAATGGTTATGGTTTAATTCCATATAATATTATTGGGGTGCAACCAAATGCTAGAAGAAGAAGATCTATAAGATCGCGACGACAATTATAGTGTGCTATTGCAAGTATTATTCAGTCAGCATATAATCTTCATCACTTAATTTATTGCTATAGAAATGAGCGAAGAAAACTGGCTTACAACTGATCATAGAGGAGCAGATGCTCAAGTAATCTGGAATGGATTATCACACATAACTGATGATGTTATCCCGCACCTTACCGGACAATTTCCAGATTTTGCTGATCGATTCATTTTTGAAGAGATTATAGGTAGAATAGCTGAATTTAAGCATACAAAAGCTGGCTTTTTTAGAGTAAATGATTTTGGGGTAGATTTTCAGTTACAAGATTTTGATTTTCCAATTATTAGAGTTGCAGGCGATCAGATTTTTTTTGATACTTATTATTATCCAGATTCCGGAGGATATGCTACATCAGCACAAGTTGGGAATGAATTTGAAGTAATAGATTGTAGACCTGAAGCTAATCAGTAATAACTAGTCTCTTTACTTTCTTTGGAAGATTAATTGATGCCAGCATTAGGATATAAAGAAGTAGCCAAGCAAGATGAAAATTCCTATATACATACACAACAGACATTAATGATATCGATAGGCCGACTGTAAACCAGATACTATTAATAAGTCCAAGATTAGCTCGAACATACTCTCTTGCTTTATATATATTTGTCAACTTAGTATTAGGTACTTTATGCAAAGTAGTCATCAGAGAATCCTTATCCTTTATATTTATAAGATCTGTATAAGTTTCATATTCGGGGTGTGAGAATACAATTTTCGTGGAGTTAACTTTTTTCAACTTATACTGTCCATCTAAATTAGAAGCTGTTACATCGACTAATTTATTTCTGTTATAAAGCTTAACAACTACAAATGCTATTCGTTCATAATCTCGTTCATTGTATATCTTGCCAATAAATTTCTTATCCTTAAAAATTCCTAAAATAAAGTAATATGAATACGCTAAGACTCCAGGGTAAGCAAATATAATTGTGCCTGTAGCCGCTAAAGCAGGAATAATTAGAGCAAGAATCAAATTGTTATTTTTGGTTTCAGTAACGGTTCCTGTATCAGGTAAACTTACAATCGTTTCTCTATCATCATATTCGGGCCTATCAACCCCTTCTCTATCAGGAGGAACAATATCAGGAGTAGCAGTTGGTGTAGGGATAGCAACTTGTACCTTTCCAGGATTATTGCCTCCACTACCTCCTCTACTAGGTAGTGATATCCCAAGAATATATTCTAAATAATTGTCTCCTGAATTATAGTCATCTGAACTAGTGAATATTTCACTCGGTAATTTAACAATATCCCCTTCATCTAAAGTTGGTGCATCAAATATCACCTCTAATGTGTCAGCTGAATATCCTGCGATTGAGCTACCAAAACTACATATAAGATAGGTTTGAGCTGGATTACAACTAATAGAATTAGAACCATTCACAATTCTAGAACTTTCATAGTCTAGAATATCTGGGTGTCTAATTTCTATATAAGAATCTGATGCTGCAATATCACCATTATTACCATACTTTAGACTGTATTTGACTTTCCCATCAGCAAAAGTGGCCTCTGTTTCAATCGGATCAAGATATACATTTGTTGCTGAGCCTATCAAAATATTATGAACTGCTATATTATTAGCTCCGTAGAAATCAGTTGAAGATGTTTCAGTAATTGCTTTACTTGTAAGTACATTACCAGAACTAACAGTATTGGCTATATTTCCACTAATTTCTATAATCATCGACTCTCCTGAAGCAAAAGATCCATCTGAGCTAACTCCTATTACATTTCTAGGATAGGCTAATCCCTTCATAGAATAGATAGGTGAATGATCAACAAGTGAGTATGTACCTGTCATATCAAACCTAGCTACCTCACTATCCCAAAAAGTAACAATAAATATTCCATTTCCCTCATATACTCCACTAGTTGGTGGGTCATATGTATTCATTGGGTCTTCAAGCTGGAAAGTATTTTCAATAGCAAATGTAGTGGCATTTAATACTTCTGCATATCTTTCATAGCTATGTAATCTGATTATTTTATTATTATCATAATCATATATTAAGGTAGATCCGCTATTAGAGCTCGGCAATGAAGTTAGAAGTGTCTCTGTTCCTGTGTTTAAATTAATTTCAAATAATGAATCTGGATTAGAATTGTCATTACTTGGACCAGTTGTTGAATATAATTTTCCATCTGATGTAAAAGTAATAGTAGACATTCTTTGGGATTGTGTACCAATCAATGTCAATTCACCTGTGTAGGGGTTCAACTTAGCTAAGTCCCAAGGAGCACCAGGACCACCTGTAATTCGAGCTAACACATATAGCTGATTGTCTACAGGATTATATGCCATACCTCCAAAATAATAGACCGGATTACTATTATAAGTAATGAACACACTCGACTCGATATTCATATTTTCCGGATCAACTGTTAATAATTCATTTGTATCTCCCCATCCAACAAGAGCTAGTAGTTCATTAGTGTTTATTGGAACCAATCCAGTTACAAGTTGCTTAGCACATTGATGAACACCACTATTAACATTTTGTGCACATTCAATACTAGCACCGATATTTGTTGTAGAAGGATAACTAACCTGGATATTAACCAACGCTGATGCGATCTGTAGATTATTCATTACCTGTGCAGCAGACAAGTATCCATTATTTACGTACTTTGCCTTAATTGTCACATAGTCACCAGCACTACCTACTGAGCGATTAGAAGTAATATATGCTGCCATATCTATGCTTTCTCCTACATAGATATTGGTAGTATCGTTGTTGTTACTCTGATTAAAATCGAATGATGCAGTACTTATAGATGTATTAACAGAAAGAATAGCTCCTTGTGTAAGACCTGTATCAATTGGTGCAACAAAAGTAATTTGTCCATAGTCACCACCCAACATATTCTCTGATAAAGTGCAGGTTATAGTTTTCAATCCTTGATCATATGCACATGTGACACCAACTCCATCATTAGTATTTTCAGCAATTATTTCTGTTGGATCACCGATACCATTTGGTAATACTATTTCTAATTCAACATTTTCTGCAAGATCTTCTCCTCTATTTTCATATTGGACTACAAAAGTCTGTGTGTCAGGTGAATTTGTAGTGTTAGAATTTGCATCAATAAATACTGCCAAATCAGGTGCACTAGTCACCTCAATTATTTCTACAGTATTACTCATTTCAGATGTATCACCAAAAGTAGTACAAACAGGACCAGTATTATACGTATTACATCTAGTTGCTGTTGCACTTAAATATGTCTGTCCAGGATCAATAGTAACTAGGCCAATATCTAATGGTAATAATGAGAAATCAAAATCACCATTAGCATCAGTAAGTACATCAACATAACCTATGTAGCCTTCTGCATCTCCATGTCCAGATGGATGTGGCGCTGATGTAGAAAAGAACTCAATACGAAAAGCCCTATTAGGTGTACTGTTGAAAGTACCTACTATATTAAGTGTTTCCCAATCATAACCAGCTACTAATTCAGGATTATTCTGATTATTATTGGTTCCACCATCAGGGTCTTGGAAATCATTTACTTTTGGTGTGCTTGTATTAAATTCTATAGGCAAACCATACTGGTTATCATTATCTATAGTATTACCAAGCATAGTAATACCATTTACTGATATTTCTTGAAGAAATATTCCTATACCAGAATCATAAATATTATTTCCATCTGCAGGATCAGTTCCACCTACTAAACTGCCATAGTTATATCTCCAGAAGTGAATACCATAACCACAATCGTGAAGCTCATTATTTCTTATTATTGAATTGTAGACCCAATTAGTTACATAAATACAGCTTAAAGGATTATCATAAACAGTATTACCTTCAATAATCGGGTTTCTTATGTTTCTTATTTCTATACCATATCTTTCATGCTCTGCTACCAAATTATTACGAATTATTACGTGAGAATTATAGTTTTGACTGTGGTAAACAAACATACCTGAGTATCCATTTGGTATAGACGTGACTCCATCCACGCCAACTCCAATATAGTTGTTTTCTATAATCTGAGTAGTGTTGAGTGTGCCTTCATTCAATCTCATATATAGCCCTGTTAGAGGATTCCCACTTATTACATTTCGTTCATATTGACCAGGCCCTCCAATATTCATATTACCCCCACCCCGTAAATATACATTTCCATTTACTCTATTAGTATTATTTGGTATTGCATAAGTACCCGTAGCATCCAAACCAACTACATTTCCGTACATAGCAAAAGATGTATAAACAGGTGCTATTCTTATAGGTTCTTGCGCGATACCAGAAATTAAATTTCCATCTCCCAAGTTGGATCCACCCAAAATTGTATGAGGAGGATAACCACTATCCAACATACCATTCAAATTAGGTACTGAGTAAGAACCAGTTGCATCAACTCCCAAAAAGTTGCATTGGTATCTAACCGTGCCAACTGGATTTTGATAAAAGAAAGTAGAACCAGTTTTTATACCACCACCACTTACAAACCCATTAATTATAAATCCTCTAATAGTAACATCTGTTACTTGTTGATATGTACCTAAACCATACGCTGCCGTACCCGCATTAGATCCATTAATCTCAATCAATAAATTATGTCCCTGTCCAGAAAGCAAATCATTACATGATGCTCCAGGTTGAGTACTAGCATCAACATATGCTGAATATCTGACTTCAGGTAACACTGATGCAGGTTGAATAGTGTGAACGCCAGCACCTGGAATATTAAAATGAATATTATCAGCATCTGTAAGTCTGTTGGCCTCTTGGATTGCTGCTCTTAGTGTACATTGACTTCCTGGTGTCCCGAAATCCACATCGCAATTACCATTTAGACTTGGATCTGCTTGGTCTCCTGTTTGCGTTACAGTAAATGTTGAGTTCTCTACTGGCTCTGCTAGTGGAGAATTATGTATAAATTCGCCATCTACATATTCAAGTTCCGCTGTAATATATCCTCCCGGCTGACTTGGTGTTTGCAGTTCAAATACGTATTCGTTACCAACTTCCCCAGTAATTTGGATTATTTCTACACTACCAATCAGCTCATTTTTTGTTGCAGAGTCTGCATTTGAGTAATAGATATGTACCTTGAATTTCTCCAACTCACTTTCTTCTATTGCTATCCCTGCAGGAATTTCTATCCTACCTGCAATGATTTTATTGCCTTCAAACCATGATGCATTAAGTATAATTGGCCTATATTCATCTAGAAACCTCTCTGTAGCTACTACATCTGCCTCTGCATCTATATCTGGTGTTACTACTTCTTCTTGAACAAGTGAGACTTCTCTACCAACTATCAGCTCCTGCAAAGATACTAGAGCGTTTCCATCCGAATGAAAATATGCTCTGAGCATCAAAGAAGAACTTTCTAGTTCATTGTACTTAGCTAGATTTAAATTAATCTCTTGTATCGTATTTGATGTTTGCCACTCTCCATCTGTAGCTTGCCAGTCATCACCATTGTAGTAATACCAATCTATCCCTTTGTTTGGACTTAGTTGGTATGTGATGCCATTGCTTGGGAAGCTTTCTGCTGTGTATCCAAATTCTATGTCATTATTACTTGTGTTAGCATCGTTATTCGATCCAATTTCATGTATGTAAAGCAGTGCTGAGTATTCTATTTCTTCATCAAACTCTACAAGTGGTTTATCAGTAGAGTATATAGCTTGTGTATCTGCACCTAGCACTTCTTCT
>JAGQLK010000053.1 GCA_020429485.1 Candidatus Dojkabacteria bacterium
GATGACCTTATGAATGTAGATAGCAAAAAAGATTTGATCAAAGGTGTAAAAGCTGCACTTAAAGATTCACAGAAAAAGCTGCAGAAAGAGATGATGAAAGATATGGACATATCTCAATTACGTAACATGCTTGGATAATATAAGTGAAGACTTTTCCTCAATCAGTTCAAAAATTAATAGAACATTTTTCTAAGCTTCCCGGTGTTGGTCCTAAATCAGCATCTAGAATGGCTTTTCATGTATTAAATATGCCTAAAGAATCTGCATTGGATTTTGCAGATACTATTAGGGAGATGAAAGAGAATGTTCAGTTTTGTAATCAATGCTTTCATCTGGCAGAAGGGCCATTGTGCTCAATCTGCCAGGATGCAGAGCGTGATGATAAGATTATGATGGTTGTAGAAGACGTATTGGATTTGATTGCATTTGAGTCCACGGGAGAGTTTGGGGGGCGGTACCATGTGCTTGGTGGAGTAATCTCGCCAGTAAATGGTATCGGTCCTGAAGAGTTAAATATTTTTAGTCTATTTAAAAGGCTAAAAGATTCTGGTGTAGTACAAGAGCTAATAGTAGCTACAAATCCTACTTTAGAGGGCGAGGCTACTGCCATGTATATAAAACAAGAGCTTGTTGATCTAGGGAATATATCTATAACTAGAATAGCAAGAGGAGTTCCAACTGGCGCAGATCTAGATTATGCGGATAGATCTACATTAGCTAAAGCATTATCAGGAAGAATACAGCTTTAATATTCCCATTAAACATTTACATTATTACGTTATATAGATAAAATCTGTATAGATCGCCAGTACATCAAAGATCTGGTGTTTCACGATTAGATATTATTGTATACAAAAGAAATAATGGAGATTAAATTGATTCAGGAGAGAATTCCCGAGTATGTAAACAGAACGGCAGACATATTAATCGACAATGGTTACGAAGCATACCTTGTTGGTGGCGCAATAAGGGACATAATTTTAGGCAGGGACCCTAAGGACTATGATTTGGCAACCAATGCTCTTCCTGAGCAAATAGCAGAGATTTTTCCAAAGACAATAAATACGAATGCAAAGTTTGGAACCATTTTAGTAATCATGACTGATGATAAAGGGGAGAACTTTGATGTAGAAGTTACTACTTATAGAAAGGAAGAAGATTATGTAAAAGGCAGATGGCCGTCCAAAGTGGAATTCACAAGCGATATTGAGGAGGATCTTTCTCGGAGAGATTTTACCATAAACGCTATGGCACTGGATATGCAGGATCTTTACGATCAAGGTGCAACTATAAGCGAAGTTGTTTTTGATCCATTTACAGGGCTTGAAGATATTGATAAGAAGCAGATAAAGGCTGTTGGTATTGCTAAAGAGAGGTTTGAAGAGGATGGACTACGTGCTTACAAGGCGTGTAGGTTGGCATCCGAATTAGAGTTTGAAATTGAGCATGAGACTTTTGAGGCTATAAAAGGCTCCATAGCCATAGCTAAGCAAATCTCGATAGAGAGAGTTCGGGATGAATTACTCAAGTTGCTTAAATATTCACCAAAACCATCTATTGGCGTCAACTTGCTTAAAGATACGGGGTTGTTACAATTATTCATGCCAGAACTGCTTGATTGCGTAGGGGTTGAGCAGCCTGAGTGGCATACAGAGGATGTATATACCCACAGTCTAAAGACGCTCGATCTAGCTGAAGACTCGGTGAAGTTAGCTGCGCTACTTCATGATATTGGTAAACCAGCTACGATCTCTAAAGATGAAAAAGGTACTCATTTTTATGGCCATGATGTGAAAGGTGCAGAGATTGCAATGAATATACTCAAGAGATTAAGGTTTTCAAATAATGTTATCAATCGCAATACTACACTGATAAAATATCATATGTTCTACTACCCATCTGCGGATTGGAGAAAAGAAAAAGATGTGACAGAAATAAGCCAAGATGAGGATAATGGTGGTTGGACTGATGCGGCGATAAGGAGATTTATTAAAAATATAGGTGGCGATGATATTATTGACGATTTATTCAAGCTAAGAATTGCCGATGCTACAGCAAATCCAAAATCTGAATTTAATCCTGTGGAGATTGAGGCATTAGAAAAGCGAATTGCGAAAGTTAGAGCAGAAGATATGGCATTGAAGGTAACTGATTTAGATATAAATGGAAATGATCTGATTGAATTAGGATTGGAGGGAAAGCGTATTGGTGAGGTTTTAAACCAATTACTAGAAATGGTAATTGATGATCCTAGCTTAAATGATAATGATAAGCTAAGGGAGATAGTAAGTAAATTAATTAATAAATAATAAACAATGAAGCTAACATTTTTAGGGGCTGCAGGGACTGTTACTGGTTCGTGCTATTTAATAGAGACCGAAAATAAAAAATTTCTAGTAGACTGTGGAATGTTTCAAGGCATTGGGCTAGAAGAAAGGAATAACGATGAATTTTTATTTGATCCAAGAGAAATTGATTTTGTTCTACTAACTCATGCTCACATGGATCATTCAGGGTTATTACCTAAATTAGTGAAGCATGGTTTCAAAGGCGATATATATTTAACTCCTCCTACAGCAGCACTTGGAGAAATACTTCTGCTAGATGCTGCCAAAATTCAGGAAAACAAATTCAAAGAGTATTCAGAGTCAATGCCATATAAAAGCGTTACGAGCTTGTATGACACTTTAGATTCAATTAACACTATCGCAATGTTTAGTTCTATTTCTTTTGGTGAGGTCAAGAACATCGATAAAGAGATTAAATTTAAATTTGTAAAAGCTGGGCACATTTTAGGTGCTGCTAGTATAGTAATTAAAGTAGAAGATAAGGTATTAGTATTTTCTGGTGATTTAGGTAGAGTAGATCAATCAATAATTGAGAGATATGAACATATAAATTTAGAAGGGTTTGGTAAGGCAGATTATGTAATTATGGAGTCTTTATATGGCGGTGAGACTCACGCGCATAGAGATGAGTCGATTGCTAAATTTACTGATGTAATTACTAGAACATTAGATAGTAACGGAAGTGTTATGATACCTTGCTTCTCTGTCCATAGGACTCAAGAGCTTCTTGAAATACTCAAGGAAGCCTATACACAGGGCGTTATTAGGGATAACGTACAAACATTTCTTGATAGCCCATTAGCTCTGAGAGCAACCCGTATTTACGAGCAGTTCTCCACTTATTTTAATACTAGTACAGAAATTCTAGGTAAAGAAGTTGTCTACGATGAAGCAGTTCAAGCCAACAAAGATAATGCGAGATATGTTCCTCAAAATAATAGATTTTACTTCGAAAATCTAAAGGTTATCAATCGCTATAAGCAATCGCTAAGAGCTTCTAAGAAAAATAATTCAATATTTATAGCTGGAAGTGGAATGGCTGATGGTGGGCGAATACTAAATCACCTTAGCGCTGGGATCGAGAACCCTAGAAATACTGTATTGTTTGTCGGGTTTCAAGCAGAAGGTACATTGGGTCGCAAGATAATTGATGGGGCAAAGAATATTAATATAAATAAGAGAAATCTAGAAGTTAAGGCGAATATAGAGATTATACGAGGTTTTTCTGCGCATGGGGATACGCATGCATTGCTGGATTGGCTATCAAGCATTTCTCTTAACGATAATGCACAGATTTTTCTAGTACATGCCGAGCCTGATAGGAGTGAGGCTTTTGATAAGATCTTGAGAGAAGATGGCTATCATTCACATATTGCTGAGTGGAAATCTACCCAGGAAATATAATGGGCATCTGTTAAGACAGGTAATTTTGATAGGCAGGGCAAAAGCTCTGCCTATTTTTTATGGCTGTAAGTATACTTCATACACCAATCACAATACCCCCTAGATTCTTTACAAACTGCGCATACAGTTTATACATTTAGTGTTCTCTAAATGATCTGAAAAGTATCAAATTTATACTATAATTTTCATTGCTGCTATACAAAAGTTTAATATCTATTACTTTGTTGTTGTACAGAATAAATAGTACTCATGTACTAATATTTTGATAGATTTAGTAGCCGTATACTATGTATGACAAAAATGTGATTTTGCACATCAGATACAATATATAGTGTATCCCACGCAGGACATTATCAGATGTTACGATTCTACTCATACGAACAGGTAATTATCCACATTGCTAGTATTGTTATTAACAATTTTCTGTGATAAATTCAATTCGTTATTATTATTATTAATTATGAATCTATCTCTTGGCATTGTAGGCTTACCGAATGTAGGTAAGTCGACACTATTTAATACACTTACATCAAATAATATTCCTGCTGAGAATTATCCTTTCTGTACGATTGATCCAAATGTAGGTGTTGTTCCTGTTGCAGATAATAGAATTAATGAAATAGCAAAGATTGTTAATCCTCAAGATGTTGTACCAGCGGTTGTTGAATTTTACGACATTGCAGGGATAGTAAAAGGAGCACACAAGGGCGAAGGGCTAGGTAATGCCTTTCTTGCAAATATTAGAAACGTTAGCGCAATAGTACATGTCATTCGCGCATTTGAGAATGATGATATCACACATGTAGAAGAAAGAATTGATCCAGCTGGTGACAAAGAAATTATTGAGATGGAGTTGATATTAAAAGACCTTGAGTCTCTTAATAATCAAAAAAACAAACTTTCCAAAGAATTAAGAGGTGATTCTAAGAAACAGAAATTTATGGATTTATTAAATAAATTAATAGAGCACCTGGAAAATGAGAATTTGGCAATTTCCTTAGAATTAAATACTACAGATCAAGACTTAATAAGATTCCGCAGAGAATTATTTTTACTAACTGATAAAAAAATTATTTATCTTATTAATGGAGACTGGTACAAAATAGATGAACAACTTATCAAAGATTTGAGAAAGAAGATAAATATTCCGGACATTTACCCAGTGCTACCTATGAATATCAAGCAAGAGTATGAGATATCGCAACTTGATCCTGCTGAGCAAGATGAGTTTCGTAATGAATTGGGACTAGAGTTTAATGGTATTGCAGATTTGACTAGAGCAAGCTATTCACTTCTTGATCTAATTAGTTTTTTTACAGCTGGAGAAAAAGAGGTGAAAGCATGGACCATTAAGAATGGTTCAACAGCTCCAGAAGCTGCAGGTACTATTCATACTGATTTCCAAACTAAGTTCATTACTTCAGAGGTAGTAGCGTATAATGATTTTATAAATTGTGATGGTTGGCATGGGGTAAAAGATGCAGGAAAAGTAAGATTAGAAGGTAAAGAGTACATTGTGAAGGACGGTGATGTAATGCTTTTTAAGCATGGAGCGTAATTATTAGAAAATAGCTCTTGCTTAGTGGAAGTATATTCGATTAATATAATATTATCCAAAAATGCACGCCTGTGGTGTTCTTTTTTTTGAACGTTTATGGTATTATTCTATGCATTCCATAAATATTAGTTTATTTAAGTTAGTAGAATTGTCATATGGACTATGAAATGATGGTGATTCTCAAGCCCCTTTTACCTGAAGACATCAGAGCTGGTGTACTGAAACGTATAAATACTCTTGTGAAAGAGCATAAAGGCAGTATCAAATCAGAAGATGTTTGGGGTAAAAGACATTTGGCTTACCCAATCAAGAATCACGAAGAAGGCTATTATATAGTCTATAATTTAGAGCTTGAATCTGATCAGGTTCAAGACCTTCAAAGAGAGTTAAAACTGATCAGCGACATATTGAGATTCTTGTTGATTAAACAAGAGAAGTAATATTTATTTATTAAGTAATTTAGGATGTCAACAGCAAGATCACTGAATAAAGTTATATTAATCGGTAACCTTACTAGAAACCCTGTAATTAGAAGCACAAGTAATGGTGCAGTTGTATGTACATTTGGTATCGCTACAAATGCTACATGGAAAGATAGTTCTGGTAATCTTCAAGAAAGAACAGAATTTCATAATGTAGTTGCTTGGAACAAGTTAGCTGAAATTTGCGCACAGATATTATCAACTGGAATGTTGGTATACATCGAAGGTGAATTAAGGACAAGGACTTGGGATGATGCAAATGGTGTAAGGCATTACAGAACCGAAGTTAAGATTGACGACATGAAGCTTTTGGATGACAAAGGTAAAAAAGGTGTCGGTGTCGATGCTGCTAAAGAAGCAGGAGAAAACTCATCAGATGATGATGAGATGATGACTGAATCAAATAACAACAATAAAAGCTCATCCGATGATAAATCAGATGAAGTAGTAGAAGAATCTTCTAAGAGTGATGAGGGAGATGATCTTTTCTAAAATATTTTTAATTAGAAATTAAGCAATGGCTAAGAAGAAAAAAAAGAAAAAGTTTAAGACAATGCCAAAGCCTTCATGTCCATTTAATGGAAATGCAAGTCTTATAAACTATAAGGATGTATACAGACTTAAGAAGTTTGTAACAACAAGAGGAAGAATTCTTCCTTCACAAAGAACTGGCGTTAGTCCAAACTGTCAAAGAAAACTTGCAGTAGAAATTAAGAAGGCAAGATACATGGCATTATTGCCAACTAATAACTTGATTTAACAATTCTTAATGCCAAAACTGTCCAAACTCAATACCTGGGGTAGATTTTTTGGATTGAATTTAGAATTAGAACACTCTGAAACTAATGGATATTCAATAAAATCTACCTCTAGGTTTAGATTACCACCATACCAAGGATTCGAAAATTATCTGAATCAACATTTTTCCCCAGAATCAATTGACTACGTTCTTAATCAGAAAACTATACCAGTCTTCAAATCCTTAGAGAGAGTCTATTTTGAAGATCATAATGATGAGATAGAAATTAAATCTATTTCAGATGAATTAGGTAAAGAAGTAGGAATTTTGGAGCTTAATTTTGATCAGGTTACCTATAAAAGTTCGGCAGGATTATTCACCAAAGAGGTTGATATCAACAAGTTGGTACTTGAGAATTGCTATCCCCAATTTCATAAATCTTTAGGTATATCAAAAAATGACTTATTCAATGCGTTAAATACAGCGCCTGTGATTCCAAGTGATTCGGTAAGTTATATGGCTAATTTATTGATATTCAAAACTCTTATAGGAGATTTTATTGATAGAGGAGAAGTAAAAGAGCAACTACTTGTAGTTACTGGTGAAATGGTTTGGTCTGGTTGGTTGAGTTTATTAGGTATTAGCGAATTTCTTTTGAGGACAATAATGGATAATAAAGAAATTATTATAGATCAATATGCTATATGGCCACTGATAACTAGAATATCTAAGCAGGAGCCTGAACTGTTAATGCTCAATAGTAGTTTCTTTAAACCTAATCTATATGCAATAAATGATTATTATGTTGATAAGAAGGATTCAGCTGTAATCGTAGAAGATTTTTTTAAAGATAGGAAATTTTATTTAAATGAAA
>JAGQLK010000054.1 GCA_020429485.1 Candidatus Dojkabacteria bacterium
AGAATTTTCAAATGAAGAAATATTCAATTGAATCATTCTTGGAGCAGACTGCTCAAAAAGATCAAGGTGATCTATTCTTCGAGCAAGAAGGTGAAAGAATGTTAGAAATTAATTTAAATGGAAATGATGCATCAACAGTGTGGATCAAAAGAGGTAAGATGATTGCTTATAGAGGTGAAGTTAGCTTTAAAAGAGAGGGTGTATTAGAACAAGGATTAGGTAAACTACTTAAAAAGCAACTTACTGGTGAAGGTGTGAGTCTTATGAAAGCTACTGGAGCAGGTAAAATCTATGTTGCTGATACTGCAAAAAAGATAACTATTCTTGATCTTACAGACGATACAATTTTTGTAAATGGTAACGACTTATTAGCATTTGCACCTACATTAGAATGGGATATCAAAATGATGAAGAGGATTTCTTCAATGGTCGCAGGAGGATTGTTTAATGTTCAAATTGGTGGAAATGGAGTAGTTGCAATTACTTCTCATGGTACACCAATGACATTAGAGGTTACACCAGATAATCCAGTATTTACAGATCCTAATGCAACAATCGCATGGTCAGGTAATCTTGAAACAAATTTCAAAACTGATGTTTCAATTGGATCATTCTTAGGAAGAGGAAGTGGTGAATCGTTCCAGATGAAGTTTGAAGGAACCGGTTTCGTAGTAGTACAACCTTATGAAGAGGTGTACTCACCAAATATGAGCTAAGAAGTATCTTAAGTATTGGGGTGAGCGGACTGGCTGATAGTTTCTAGAAATACTAAATGTCAGACCCTGCGAGCCCCAATTTCTTTATAAAGGTAATGTGTAAAGGCTAAAGTCTTATCTGAGCCTCTATTAGATCTTCTAATTTCCCATCGAGTACTCCTTCAGGATCATGCAGCTCCGTATTTGTTCTTAAATCTTTAACAAGCTTATACGGATGTAAAACGTAATTTCTTATTTGATTGCCCCACCCTGCTACTTTGTGTTCTCCTTTAATCTTATTTTGTTCCTTTGCTTGTTTCTCTTCTTCAATCATCATCAATTTACCTCTCAAAAGGTTCATCGCAGTTTGGCGATTTCTAAGCTGACTTCTTTCTGATGATGAAGATACAGTAATCCCTGTTGGTTTATGAACCAAGCGAACAGCTGTAGCAACTTTATTAACATTTTGTCCCCCAGCTCCTGATGATCTTACAGCACTAAACTCGATATCATCTTCATTTAGATTTACTTCAAGATCATCTTCAATCAGAGGTGTAACTTCCACTCCTGCAAAAGAAGTTTGTCGTAATCCTTGTGCATTAAATGGTGAGATTCTGACAAGTCGATGGGTACCATGTTCTAGCTTTAAATAACCATATGCATATCTACCATGTACTTCGATCGTTGCAGTATTGATACCTACATCTGTACCAGTTACTTTGTTGGTGATTTCATATTTAAAACCTTGTCTTTCAAAATACTTTAAGTACATTCTAAGCAACATATCCGCCCAATCATTTGCCTCAGTACCACCCTGCCCAGCATGGATAGAAATAATTGCATCATATTCGTCATATTTACCACTTAAGAAAGTTTCGGTTTCTAGTTTATCTATTTCTTTGTCTGTGGAATTGATCATTGAATTTACTTCTTGCCACACCTCCGGGTCTGGTTTGCCTGGAGTATTGTCTTTGTCCTCTGCTAATTCGATCATCACTTCAATATCTTCTAGCTTGGAGGAAATGTCGGTGAGTCTATTAATATCATCTTCATATTCACCTATTTGCTTCATTACTTTTTGAGCTTGTTCATTATCATTCCAGAAATCCGTTTGTGCAGACTGTGTTTTCAGCGTTGTGAGCTTTTCAGAAATTATGTCAGGCTGTTTTTTTTCAGCAATTGATTTAAGCCGATCTTGCAAAATACTTAATTGTTCTTTGATTTCAGATTCAGTTCTCATGGATTTATTTTATCAGAATAGCTAGATAATTTGTTAATCAGATTGTTTGAAAGCTGAAAATACTGTATCTTATATGTATATTACTGAAAAATTTTGAATAAAGATCAAAAGAAACTGTTCTTCACTGTACTAGTGGCTACAAATATTTTAGTTTTATTTGTAGGAATCGGTTTCGGATTTCTTATTGGAAGAGGATCAGATGGTTCAGATTTAGGTATACTTCCTGAGACAGGAAGTAATCCAGGTACTGACATTAGGATAGATAGAGAAACTGGTGCAGTTGAATACAAACAAGTAAATCAGACAGAAGTATTTGGTAATGGTTTCCCAGAGATTGGCGTAAATGAATACACATTAATTAGCTTTGATGCTAAGCCTGTTAGAGCTACTTACAAACTTATCCCTTACAATAGTTCTCAGAATTACACTACAGGTAGAATCAAATTATCTTCAGATGAATATTACGGATACACAAATTTCGATTTAGATATCACTGCGAATGGACCTCATACATTAATAGTTACATCATACTTTGATGATAGCACTAAGAGTGAGGCTCAGTTCACAATGCATGTAGGAGCGTTGGCAAATGGTGAGGTACCAGTTTCATCATTTAATATTGCAGATGTTTATTCATTTGATACCCCAATAGACTATGCAAAAGGCGCTGTAATCGAGTTTGAAGTAGAACCTCTACCATCTGGATTGGTAGCTCTACCTGTTGATGCTAGAATAGAGATAATCAAGCCTGATGGTAGTGTCGAAGTTTTTGAAAAAACATACTCAAGTTACCAGAAAGAAATACTGCTTGATCTCGTAACCGATACGGTTGCAGATCAACAGGGCGTTTACCAGGTAGAGATCTCTCTCTCAAATACCAATAACGTGTATGGCCCATCTTCAAGATCGGTGCTTCTAAACGTTAAGTAGTAATATTCTCAGCGTTTAATTATTCTTCAGTTCGACACTTATTTGTCTATAAGGTACTCGTAACTAAACAATATAAAATGGACTTGTCCAAGCTATACCGCCATCTTCTTGGGTTACCTTAAAGTATAAAGCGTCTCCTTTATTTAGTTGTGAGCTAGCTATTTCAAAATTCCAAGAAATTTCTTGTACAGATTTTTCTTTTGCAAGGTATGACACTTCAACTTCAGAATACTCATTAAGTGAAAAAGGTTTGTTAATATCCTTTTTTGATATCTCGAACTCAGTGTCATTTACTAATAGCTTTAACTTCTCAAATGGTTTATCTAATTTGAAGTTGACGCCTTTATAGTTACCAGATGTTAGCGAGCTAAATTCAAATTTATTTACAGAATGCTTGAATTTAGAATGGTGATAGAAATTTACTTCTGAGACATCAACTATTTTGTTCTGGGTAAATTCACCTGAGCCTGACCACTTATACTCCCTATTCCTGCCATAAAATTCTGTCCCATGCCATGAGAGCTTTATATGAGTCTCATCAATTTCTGGTAAATGCGTTTTTATTAGTTTTGATTTGTTGAATAACTCGATTTTTTGGATAGGGCTCGTACCTAGATAGTTTAACTCTATTCCAGCATTGCTATTCCAATTAGTAACCTGATCACCTATTAGGTACTGTTTATCACCTATTGTGCATTTTGCATCTATGTAAGCCCTATGCCCAGTTGTTGCATAGGTATGCCTTGCTTTAATTGCTTCAAATATACTATCTGGAGTGAGCTGTTCACTCAATATGCAAGTTAATCCACCATAACTAGTAAACTCTTCTAGTCCTGGATAACTAGCACCTGGCCTACTGTTGTGATTGTCACTGGCTGCAGAGATCCCAACTTTGTATCCTTTTTCGAGTGCATCTTGTAAGAACCATTCAAAAGTTCCCCAATCTGAATGCACTTCAATAAGAGGCTCTACATCATCATCATGCATTTCTAGATTGGCATACCTTCCTCCAACATGTGCAATCGTTAAAGCATTATGCTTTTTTAGCTTTTTGAACAAGTCTTTTGCTGTCAAAGCTTCGTTTTGCTTGTTGTATTCATGAAGCGTCTGAGCAAATGATGATTTGTAAATTGGTGGATTAGTTTCATTAAAAATGACATTTCGATCACCTCCTCGACCACTATTACCCGACCATTCATATCCTGGAAACATAATAAACTCTCCATTTATAGAGTTGCTAGTTGAAAGCTTTTTGGTTTTGTCCCAGAATTTATTATCTACTTGAAAGTCGTTGGCTTGAGAAGAGATTACGTCCAAGAAACCATATTCTTTGGCAAAGTTTACATAGTGCTCAATGTTGTTAGTACCAACAGTTTCTTCGGATTGCCCATGTAGATCAGCCCAGTATTGTTTGAGCTTAGATTCTTTTATTACTACATAGTTTGACTTTGCGCTTAATGTTTTATATTTAGCCTGAATATCGTATACCCCACTTTCTAATGATAACTTTATTTCGGATTTCCCTTTCTTGAGTTTCTGTTTTGAATCTTTCAAACCTAATTCTTTAAAGTTAACAATTTCTATTTCATCATTGAGTTGAGTACATGGATTCCCCCACTTATCTTCAATTTTTACAAGTGCCTTGAACTCTTTCAGAGGTGCAACAGTAGTTGGTATTACCGCAGTTAACATTGCAGGTATGTCAGGTAGAACCTCTATTTCTGGAGATTTCTCGATCTCAAGATACTCACCAGTTGAAAACGCATCTATCAATATCTTGAATTCAAAAGTATCTTCTACGATAGTTTGCATTCGGAAGTTCTTAAATTCTATGGATATATTCTCATTAGGCAGCAAATACCCGCCTTTGATGAAAACAACGAATCCATTAGTCCAAGGCCTAGCATGTACTTTACCTTTGAGGCCATTGCTTCGCGAATATCCCTGCAGATCTACTTTGGCATCAGATTTAATTGAAACATAGTTTTCTTTTGAGGAATCAGTAAACTCTACATCATCTACATCGGCAGAAATCCTAAAAAGAACCTTGATTGCACCACCGTCAGCTATACCATACTTACCAATCTTAATATCTAACTGAGCATCTGTATGTTTACCTGCAACGGCAGTTTTGATGTCGATTTTTGCAGTAGCTATTTCTTTTGAGTAAATATTCTTCATAATACTATTTTAATATTTATTAATGTAAAGTTACACTCAATGCATCTGCAGAGATTTGTACAAATTGTTGAAATTCGTAGTCGACTCCTGCATGCACAGCTGCTGCTACTTCTAACATCTCTGGCTTCTCATGTGCCCTTTTTGTTTGTGCTAATGAATCAAGAGTATAGATCTCAATCTTGGGATTGAATCCACCTCGAGCAAAAGTAGGGAGTAGAATTGCTTCAGCTTCATCCTCATCCTTTGCTTCACCTGGATGAAATTGGCCTCCTTGTTCAACAAACATTAAAGACTGACTATCAAACTGCCTTCCCATAAATGGAAGCCCCAACTTTCCAAGAGTATTAGCTAAGACATGATCAGTTGTGCCATTTTGCATAAGATCATATGCTAATGGAACTACTGCACCAATCTTCCCCTGATAGTAATTAAACATTTCAAAAGTATGTTGGTAATTGGCGACTAATATTTCTGGTGTTATTCCTCCATCAAATTTAAAGTTGGAATATACAGTAGCTAGTGGATCCCTGGCTAAGGTGATTAAGTTGATCATATGAGCAGGGTAACCAAGGTCTAACATTAGTGCTACAGGATCAAATTGCTCCTCCTCATGAAATGGTCCCCAAGTTTCTTTGGCAAAGACATGATACCCATTCTCTACTCCAGGTATATCCATGGGACCATATTGTAAACCATGCCTAACCATAGTTTTCCATGGTTGGTAATACCCTGCTAAGACCCACGGATGTGATGCAAATAATCCTAGTAACGCTGTACTGCCGTTCCTGCCTGGGCTAACACAAATATTCATAACTGGTAGATTATCAGGATCAAAATGAATATTTGCTTTGACAAAATCTAGACCAAAGAGCTGCTCTTTATCTTTGAAGATGTTTGCATCTGCTCCTTCGTATTTCGTTGTATTTCCTGTAAATTCTGACATTGTTAAATTTCTAAAAAATAAAAAAAGACCTCTTGCGAGGTCTAGATACGTGTGATGATATATCAGGATCTAAACCCGCGGAGTTTTCTTCTATTTCTGCGTCTAATTGTTATTTTTATTGTTTTGGTTTTCATTTTGTTAAAGTATTGGTCATCTCGGGAAATAGACAAAAAAAGACTCTCATCTATTCACCAAATATTTGATGAAAGGATGAGAGTCTAAAAGCTACATTACTGGTGAGCTTCTCGAACCATGGTACCACCTTCTTTTTCTAATTATATTTCTATAATTAGACTTGTGATCTTGTTTAAGATCAAAGACCTACTTAGTTTCAGTCTTTTGCCTCCGGAGCGCGTTCATCGATTACTTCTTATTGAGCTTGCAGCTACCTCAACTTGCTGGAAGAAAATTATCAATTACTACTTTCTTTCTTCGGCTATTTAATTTGTTAAAGGATTATAAGATATATTAATTAAATAATGCAAGAATTTTCTCTATTTTTGGTAAAGTTCGACTCTACCTGTATCATAATTGCCTATGTATACTTGGCGATCAGGGAAATACTTAAGTAATTCAGCATTCTTTTCTTCACCTTGATCCAGGGCATATATTACATCACTATCTAAATAAGGAGATGTATAAAATAGTGGTACTCCATATGTCCACCAATTAGGTCCTGTGTTTTCAACAAAGACTATTGAATTGGATATTTTGAGATCATTAACTGCGAGTATTAATCTGTTCTGGGCAAAGTTAAAGTTGTTTAGATCCTCTTGGTATGCAGGCAAGAAATGTATGCCTTTCCATCTAAGGTCTTCATATAATTTAGGCTTATTGAACCATGTTAATAGACCCATGAAGGATATTATTATCAAAGTGCTATAAATAGAGAAATTCAAGAAAAGCTTAATAATTGGATAATCATTTTTATGAACCTTTTTGAATAATTCTTGGCTTTTGACAGTTGCTGTTTCTATAAGTGACTCAATAGCAAGAATATTAAGAATAAAGATAAATAGACTCATCTCATACCAGAATCTAGGACCGTACATAATCCATGAGCCATCAAAAAAGAAATGTACTAAAGGAATTGATATTGCTGAAATAAGGATTAGAAATCCCCATTTTTTCAACTTAAGTGTGGTAAAAGCTGCAAGTATAATTCCAAATGAAAAAATACCCCAATCGTTTACCACCATTGTGAAGAGGCTAAGATTGGTAAATGTATCAAGAAATCCTTTACCTACAGTATGAACCTCATTGATACCAAGAGTATATTCTGTGGTAGTACCGCCAAGTTCGTAAGGGGTAGTAGTAA
>JAGQLK010000055.1 GCA_020429485.1 Candidatus Dojkabacteria bacterium
ACAATCACTTAAGAGACGATACTTTTAGCAAAGAAATATTATTTGAATATGTTGTAGTATTTTTTATTCTGATCGTTTTAATTTTTGGAGTATCTTAATTTTTAAAAATAAAATTATGTTGGATATACAATACATAGGTAAGAATATTAAGATAAGTGACAAGATACAAGACTATGTTCAAGAGAAACTGTCTAAGCATGAAAAGCTTTTAGAAAAAAATACAGGCATAACTGTTTTGATCAAAGAAAATAAAAGTAATTCTGGCGACACAAGAAATTATAAAATGGAAATCTCGTCAAACATGCCACATGCATTTATTAGAGTCGAAGGAAGAGGCTCAGAAATAAGCTCAATAATAGATGAATTAGAAGTTCTATTAAAAAGAAGGCTTAAGAGGTACCATGACCAATTTCAGAAGTGGCAAAAAGAAGTTCCATGGAGAGTAAGAGAAATTGAAGATACTTTGAATGACGTTCCAGATTATGAGGAAAATATTTCTTATAAAGATTATGAGCCAGAAATCAAAGTGAAAGAATATAGTGATGACACTCCCCTGCACCCTGCCGAAGCAATAGAAAAAATGGAGCTGATTGGGCATGAGTGCTTCTTATTTAATAATATAGAGACTGGTAAGTATTCAATGATCTATAAGCGATCTGATGGCGGTTACGGTCTTGTTCAACCAAAAGCATAATGGATAATCATTTAGGTAGTAGAGTATTTCTTGCGTTATTTCCTGACGATAAAACTCTCGAAGCAACAAGAGATGTTGTGCGTAGTTTCAAAAAGGAAGCTAGAAATCTGCGTTTTCTAAACTTGGATCAAATGCATATTACTCTTCAATTTTTAGGTAATAGTGTTAGTAATGACAGTATAGAATACATTAGTGAAGAGCTTGAAAGACACAAATCAGAGTTGTCTCCACAGGTCATTAGATTAACAGATGTTATGTTTGGATTTCCTGGGCAACGTATTCCTAAGCTCATTTATTGGGATGTAGAAAGTACCAATGAATTGAAGACTTTTACACGAGATGTTCACGGCTTCATAAAGGATTTGGAATTGCCTGACATCAACCCACAGAAAGATCATGCAAAGCTAATTCATCATATGACACTCGGTAGAGTAAAAAACTCAGCAAGCAAATCATTAGCAAAAAATATTAAATCTATAATCCAAGATATCAATATAGACAAAGTTGAATTTAAAGCTACTGAACTAGCATTTGTAAGCAGTACATTAACAAACACAGGTCCGGTATACCGCTTTATTAAGAAAGTTTCTTTCTAGTTTGGAAGTTTGATTATTTGTCTGTTACTGGAATATCAGTTCTGATATTTACACAAGCTCTTGAGCTCATTTCTTCTAATCTACCATCATCATCCAGATCTGCATGTATAAATACATCATTGCATGTTGAACTTGTTGCTCTAATTGCTTTGAATTCGAAATCAAGCATAAAGCTTTGGCCTGGTTGAAGATCTCCAAATCCTGGGATAAGAGTTAAGTCACCATGACTTATTAATCCTAGATTTTCGTCTACAGAACCAATTTGTGTGAATAATGATGTTATGTTTGCACCAGTTCTTCCGTCCCTTATTCCAGTAAAGTCTAACCTCGTCTGGTTATACTCATCATTAAATTGAACAGAGTCCAATGGTAATACACCTGTATTAGTTATAGTTATTCTGAAACGAACTGTTTCTCCGATGTAATATCTGCTATCAGCATCATCAATAACTACTTTTGTAACTTCTAGATCAGGTTGTGGTTCTTCGCAAATGTTATCGCATAGGGAAGGATTATTTGCGCAGCCTGGCACCATACATCTGTAATCCTCAGTATCGGAATTATAAGCACAAATATGATCTTCTCCGCATGAATTGATATCCTCAGGGTTACACTCTTCTCCACATACAGGAATAGTAGGTGTAGGCGTTATCGTTGGTGTAGGGCTAGGTGTAGGTGTGATTTCTGCTGGTGTACAAGCAGAAAATCTAAAGTCAAAATTATCATATGGATTTGTATTTTGATCGTTAATGCCACAGTTTGCATATGAAGATGATGTTGCCATTGAATAATTACCACATCCAGATAAGCCATTAGCTATATCGCATTGTGTTGTTGCTGGATCATTACAATATAATGCAAAATCATCATTTTGTTGTGCAGGTGGTTGCATACTGAAATAGCTTTGTCCAGTAGCATCAATAACTCTGTCATTATTAGGATCAAAATCAAGTAGCATCAATCCGATTTGGTTTGTATATGTACCGTCTGGCTGCATAGTCACAGTTACGAACTCTTCGTAGTTACCGTTATTATCTGTAGTCATAGTGAATGGCAATCCTGTACTATCAAATCCGAATACAATTGCACCGTCAATACTATATCTAGGTCCTAAATTATCCTGACAGTAAACATTTCCACTAATTCGCACTACCTTTGTAGGTGGTGTTGGGCTTGGTGTAACAGTTGGTGTGGCACTAGGCGTTGGTGACACTGTTGCTGTTGGTGTCAAAGTAATTGTTGGTGTGACTGTCACAGTTACTGTTGGAGTAATTGTTGCAGTCGGAGTTATAGTTATTGTTGGCGTAGGTGTAATAGTCACAGTAGGTGACGGTGTTGCAGTTATCGTTGGCGTTAATGTAATAGTTGGTGTTACTGTTGTACTAGGTGTCACAGTAGGTGTAATACTAGGTTCAGGCGTATTTGTAGGTGTTATCGTAGGAATAGCGCAATTAGTAAATCCAAAGTCAACATTGTCATATACTTCTCCTGGTTTAAATTCGCAGAATTCATAATTAGTACCAACCGTACATGGAACAGTAGTGTTAGTTGCCAATGGTCCTATATATGTACCTGGGATTGAACCTCTGTCTGTTAATCTTACTGAATGATCTCTTCCATCAACTGGGAACCAGCTATGACCATATGTTGGGTCAGCTATATCCGAGTATATTGGGGGATCCTGTACATAGTCGTTTATTTCGATAGTTGCACTGCCTAGATTTCTTCCATCATCAATACAGAAAACTCTTCCACTTACCACAGTAGCATTTGGCTCTGGTGTAGGGCTTGGAGATGGTGTAGTGGTCACTATAGGTGTAATGCTAGGTTCAGGTGTTTCTGTAGGTGTTACAGTAACTGTAGGTGTATTTGTTGGGGTAATTGTTGGAATTGCACAATTAGTGAATCCAAAATTTAGTTCTACGTATGTGTTATTGGGTTCAAAAGTACAAAATTCATAACCGCTACCAACAAAACAAGGTACGTTATTATTTGTCGCTATTGGGCCAACATATGTTCCAGGTATTTGGTTTCCTCTGTCAATAAGTCTGATTGCATGTTCTCTTCCAGGAATTGGACTCCAGCTAGCAAAATAATTTGGATTAGCTTCAATTATACCTAAGCTACCCCCTGCTCCAGTATTAGGATCTGAATCAAGTATTTCTATATCTGCTCCATTAAGTGTTCGTCCATCATCAAGACAAATAATCGTACCACTTACTGTTATGTGGCCAGGTATTGGTGTTGGTGTAGGACTAGGTGTCACAGTAGGGCTAGGTGTTACAGTAGGACTAGGTGTAATTGTAGGGCTAGGTGTTACAGTAGGGCTAGGTGTAAGTGTAGGTGTAGGCGTATGTGTCGGTGTTGTTGTAGGTGAACAATTTTGCTGATTACCATTCCACACTACAAAATCAATCAAGCTTTCTTGAGAGTAGTCTCCAGGGGTCTGGTATACATCTATTTGTACACTCTTGCATCTATTTGACTCATTGAAGTATTGGCCGAATGAAACCGCTGTAAATGGACCATTTCCAATGTTACCTTGGTTACATTCTGCACCAGTCGCACCATTACATATATGTACTCTAACTTCTGGGCCTACGCATGTTCCGTTAGTACATCCTTCTCCAATATTCGGATCCTGCGGGCAAGAAGTGAAGTCGTAATTATTTGCGTTCAGTGGTTCTCCGCATACATTTACTATTTCACCTGGGCCCCAACCCATTCCAGTGTATGTAGCAATAAAGTTTATCTGTGATTGATCTGATATAGAAGCTAATTTAACCTCATCGTCAGACATACATTCAGGGTTAGGATTACATGTAACCGTACCGATATTTGTTGCAGTATTGGTTTTAGATGAGTTACATTGCACATTTACTTGAACAGATGCGCAGTGCTCTTCTGCTAAATCTATACAGCTTACGTCTTTACCTGCATCTACAGCAATTACTTCTTCTGTACCTAAACAAGTCCCATCGTCAGCAAAACCTCCTTTGCAAATTAATACTTCTGCATACTGAGAATTTTCTGTGCATAGATCGAAATTGCTTTTGTCTTCTGTATCATTTGGAATGTGGCAATCTCCACTCTGTAGAGCTGTCTGTCCTGGTATTGGATCTGTTACATCACCTCTGCACCAAATACCGTTAGAAGATACTACTGAAGCAGCTTGGTAATCATTTGATGCCCAAATTGCAAACTGTGCAAGTGTTAGTAAACCAACAAGCACAATAGAATAGACGATGATTGCCTTCCTAAGTACAGTATTATTTTTTACTTCTTCTAATTTTTGCTGCATACAAGTAATTTAGTGTTTAATCAAACGGGCAGATTATAGCACATAAATTTTATTTGTCAGTAACTGGTATATTCTCTTTGATTACTATACAAGCTCTTGATGAATCTTCATCCTGGTATCCATTCTTACCTGGATTGTAATAGATGAAAGCATCGTTACAAGTTGATGTAACTGATCTTATTGCTTTAAATTCAAAATCTAATATGAATTTCTCACCAGGTTCTAGGTCACCTAACTCACTAATTAACGTAAGATCGCCATGAGTTATTTCACCTAGCTCTTCATTTATTTGTCCAAGTTCTTTGAATGCATTTGTAATATCATTTCCAGTCGAAGCATTAATCACTCTTATGAAGTCAATTCTTGCTTGGTTATATTCATCGCTAAAGCCAACCTGTTGGTAAGTAGTTTGGCCAGTATTTGTGATAGTAATTCTAAACTTCACAGTTTCACCAGGTTTGTATACTCTATCAGCATCATTGATCACCTCTTTTACAATATCTATACCTGGTTGAGGTACAGGTGTACTTGTTGGTGTCACAGTAATAGTAGGTGTGATTACTGGTGGAGTACAATTACTAAATTTGAAATCAAAGTTCGAATAATAATAATTATCTGCTTCTGTGATACCACAGTTTGCGTACGAAGATGATCCATTCATTGAATTGTTTGCACATAATGCAGGTAGAACGTCTACATTTGGTGATGTACAGTGAGTTACATCAGGATTATTACAGTTGATAGCAAAATCACTATTCAAAGCCGATGGTGGTACCATGCTTGAATATGGTTGGTTTGTAGCGTCAATGATTTGATCGTTGTTTTCATCGAATTGTAATAATGTAATTGCGATCTGGTTCCTATAATTACCATTATCGTAAGGTAATGCAATTAACTGATCGTAATGCCCATTTGCATCAGTTACTACCCTGAATGGGAATCCGAATGCATCATAGCCATAAACTACTGCTCCATCGATATTGTATCTATCTCCGTTATCTTGACAATATGCGTCTCCACTGATCATAACAAGCTTATCAGCTGGTTCTGTTGGAGTGATTGTCGGCGTGATACTTGGTTCTGGAGTATCAGTAGGTGTTATTGTTGGTTCTGCGCAGTCTGTAAAGCCAAAGCTAACATTTGTATAAGTATTGTTAGGTTGGAATTGGCAGAACTCATATCCACTACCAACAAAACAAGGGGCTGAATCATTTGTAGCGATTGGTCCTACATATGTTCCTGGTATCTCGTTACCTCTATCAATAAGTCTAATAGCATGTTCTCTGCCTGGAATTGGACTCCAGCTAGCGAAATAGTTTGGATTAGCTTCTATTGTTCCTAATGAGCCACCGTTTCCTGTTTGCGGATCAGAATCTAAAATTTCGATAGTTGCTCCATTTAGTGTTCGTCCATCATCTAGACATACAACACTACCACTCACAGTAATGTGATCTGGAATAGGTGTTGGTGACGGACTAGGTGTTACCGTAGGGCTAGGTGTCACTGATGGTGTTGGTGTATTTGTAGGTGACTGCACTATAGTAAAGCTAGCACTATCACAAGTTTGATTGTTGTATACAGCACTAAGATTGTATGTGCCTACTTGCCATGGCGTAGGTACGCCTTGTGGTGCACCATTGCTGAATGTTTGTGTACCACCTGGGCCACTTAAAGTAATGTTTCCATTAAAGTATTGATTTGTATCTTGATTTATAAATACTGCCCACTGCAATGTATCAATTGTAGATAGCTCTGCTGGTGGGTGCTGGTCATTCCATCCACGGTCATTTCCATCTAGTACCACTCTGAATCTTGCCTGTGTATCAGGACATGTTGGTGGTGTAGTTGTTATAGTAACCGTAGGCGTAGGTGTAGTAGTTGTAGTAATAGGTGGTGTAGGTGTTGGCGTATTTTGTGGAATATAACATTCACAAGTAAATTCTTGACCACAACCATATGCTTGGTTTCTACCACAAATATCTGTGTATTGGTGAGTTCCTGGTTGGCCTGCGAATACTTGTTCACAAGTGCTAACACATTGATTAATATCGCAATTACAGTTCTTCCATACACCATCAGTATCAAGGAAACAGCCTGGTAGGCCATTATTACTATTTGTTGGTACATCATAGCAGCCATATCCTGTTGTTGTATTACCATCATAGTAACACCCAAACATTCTTCCTACTGGTGGTGTACCAAGTGCGTTACACTCTGCTCCACTTCTTGGTGCTCCTGAACATAGACCCCAGTATTGTGTTGCAGTGGCTATTGCCTGCTGATCTGAATTATTGATTGCAAAATCAATTGTGTAGTCACTAGTTAAACTAGAAGCTGATGCATCATTATTAAGTCTAGCAGGGCTAGGATCACATGTTACAGTTCCGATATTTGTTGTAGCATTTGAAGTAGAGTCATTGCACATTACATTAATTTGCACTGATGCGCCATATTGATCTGCAAGTTCAGTACAACTTTCTGAAGCTGCAATATCTAGTACTTGTACCTGCTCTTCGCCTCTACATGTACCATCTGTATTAAATCCGCCTTGGCAAACTAATACTTCTCCATATTGTGAGCTATCTGAACATTTATCAAAGTTCTGAGTATCTTCTGTGTTTGTAGGTACATAACAGCTACCTTGTACAAGGTCAGAGTG
>JAGQLK010000056.1 GCA_020429485.1 Candidatus Dojkabacteria bacterium
TTAGCTTCCCTTTCTAATTGGACGCCACTAAATACCCTACTGTTAATAGTTTTCATAATTATTTTTATCATTGCTATTCATAACAGAATTAGAACACAGCGCAATTGGGGCATACTAGCAAGTAAAAATAAACCTCATTCTAATAGCATTACCAGAATATTTAATACAGATAAGAAACTAACTGATACCTTAGTAAGCTATAAGAATATGAAATTTGGATTCCCCGAGAACCCTAAAGGCGAGTATCAATTTGAAATAACCACAGATGAATATGATCTAGCAAAAACTCAGAAAGCAGGGAAAGTTTCTAAACAAAGAATAAGTATTAGCAATCAGGGGTTGAATAAACGGAATATAATAAAGTTGAAACAGGAGTAACTAACTATCTTGTCCTATCAATTTCTCTAAATCTAGCCTGATCTTTAACAAAGAATAGCTCTATTTCTCCAGTTGGACCATTTCTATGTTTAGCAACATGAAGCATTCTGTTTTGATTATCTTCTTCATCGTCTTGCATTCTACTCAAGAAAACTACTACATCAGCGTCTTGTTCAATAGAACCAGAGTCTCTAAGATCTGATAGTTGAGGAATACCATCTGCACGCTGTTCTACTGCTCTACTCAACTGCGCTAGTGAAAGTACAGGCACATCAAGCTCTCTAGCTAATCCTTTTAACATCCTAGATATTTCGGACACTTCCTGTACCCTACTCTCTTGGGCTCTTCCAGTAATAAGCTGCAGATAATCAATTACTATCATATCCAATCCTCTTTCTACCTTTAGCTTCCTAGCTTTTGTCCTTAATTCCATAATTCCTATACCTGGAGTGTCATCAATATACAGATTTGCTTCGGATAAAATCCCCATCGCATCTGATAATTTTGCAAAAGCGTCTTCTTTGATTCTACCCATTCTTAGATCCCATAGGCCTATACCTACTTGCATAGATAGTAACCTGTCCATTAACTGAGCATTTGACATTTCCAGAGAAAAGATAGCAACTGATTTCCCCTCATTTACAGCTGCATGCCTAGCTACATCTAATGAGAAAGCTGTTTTACCAACGGAAGGCCTAGCAGCTAAAATTATCAAATCTGACTTCTGCATGCCTCCTAACAAACTATCTAGATAAGGAAAACCTGTAGGCACTCCTTTAAGCTTTCCAGGATCTTTATTTAGCTCCTCCGCTCTTTCATATGCTTCTTCAAGTAGCTGAGCAACATGGACAAAATCATTATCAGAACTCGATTCAGCAATCGTAAGCAAATCTCGCTCTGCTCTATCCAATAAAACATCAATTTCCTCATCTTCCTGATATGCCATTTCATCTATCTTTGCAGAAAGTGAAATCATCTTCCTCCTTGTACTTGCTTCCGTAATCATCTTACCGTATTCCTCTACATGAGCTGCGGTTGGAACTTGTGCTACTAATTCGGACAATGTTTTATTCCCCCCTATCTCCGTAAGCTTCTTTTTCTTTTTCAATACTGATGTAAGCGTTAGAACATCAATAGGCTTTCTCTGTGTATATAACTCCATTATTGCTTGGAAAATATGTTGATGCTCTCTCACGTAGAAATGCTCCGGAACCAAAAATTCCGCCACTTTATAAATTGCGTCTTCGTCGATCAAAATAGCCCCTAAAACCGATTTCTCAGCTTCTTCATTTCTAGGGGGTAATTTTAGATCTGCCATTATTTAAGATTTACTATAGTCATTACTGGATCATCTGAGTTCAAAGCTGCAGATGTAATTGTGAATTTACTAACTTCTTCATCCATTTTAAGCCCAAGCTCCTTGGCTAAATTAGCAACTTTTTCTTTATCAACCGCTAATGGAATCAAGAATTCCGGCTCTATTTCATTAACTAGATCTGAAACTTTCATGTCTTCTCTATTCTTCAAATCAATGAACAGTAAATGATTGATTCCCAAGAGATCTTTTACAACTTTATTTATCTTCTTCACTCTACTTGATAAATAAACTATTTTGATGCCAGAGATATCAACAGCAACAATGTCATTCTGTTCATCATTTTGAGTACTATTCACAAAGAATAGAACATCCTTAATTTCATATTCACCAGGTGAATTGACTATATCTACACCCTCGATAGTTTGATCATTACTAGAAACTGAAATAACAATATCTGCAGAACTCTTTTTTACAATCTTTTCTAGATCATCATTTTCATTAAGTATCAATAATTTTACTTTGGAATTATCTAGAACAAGACTGTTACCAACTGTCTTAGCAATCATGAAATTAACTTTAAGAAATAAACTTGCTTGGATATTAATATAACACCTCGTACTTTTATTTTAAAGTATTTTACACATATTACTCAACATCATATACGCACATGATACGTATCGATAATTTAGTACTTTAAAGTATAAAATTATTATAATTATCGTATCATTATACGGTGAATTGTGATTAAGAACTTACATATTTTTCCCAATTCTTATCAACATATTCTCCAAAAGATAAAGTACACAACATAGAAAATGTTTTGCACACCTAATACATATCTCCAGAAGCCCCTCAATTAGGTTGATTAGGAACTATTTCTAATAAATATGAGAAAAATATGCCAATTTCATTGCGCATTAGTATTCTTACTGCTATAATAGAATCCGTTTCAAATTAACAGTATGAAGAAGGGAATTCACCCAAAATTATATAAAAATGCTAAAGTAACTGATTTATCAACCGGTAAATCTTTCACCCTAGCAAGCACAAAGGAAGAAATTACGCTTGAGGTTACTAACCTTACTCATCCTTTCTATACTGGCAAGCACAGAATAGTTGACACAGAAAATCTTGTTAAGAAATTCGAGAACAAGAGAAAAAGTGCTGATAAGACTAAAATCAATAAAAAGAAAGAAAAGGCACAAAGAAGGTCAGCTAAAACCACAAAGTTAGAAGGTAAACAGAAACTTACCCTAAAAGATATGCTTAAACAAATGGGTTAACCCCATTAAGCTTATTCTCCTCTTAACAGTTCATACACAAGAATGTTAGATAAAACTACAACCATAATCGAGGAATATACAAGTTTAAGCGATAAGCTATCTGATCCAAATGTTATAAATAATCAAGAAGAGTTTAAAAGGATTTCTGTTAAACACAGTAAGTTAACACCTATCTACGAAAAAGCCGTGGAATACGGAAAATTATCCCAAGATATCACTGATGCAAAGGAACTGCTAGAAATAGAAGAAGATGCTGATATGAAAGAGTTCTACAATTCAGAGATCAACCAAAACGAAGAGAAATTAGAAACCCTAGCAGAAGAAATAACAGATCTATTGAATCCAGCAAATGAAGACGATGACAGAAATGCAATAGTCGAAATAAGGGCAGGTACAGGAGGTGATGAAGCTGCTCTATTTGCTAGTGACTTATATAGAATGTATCTCAGGTATGCAGAAGCGAACGGTTGGAAGATTGAAACATTAAGCACTAATCAGACTGGTAATGGTGGCTTTAAAGAAATTATACTCCAACTATCGGGAGACAATGCATATGGAGAGCTTAAGTTTGAAAGTGGTGTCCACCGTGTCCAAAGAGTCCCAGCGACAGAGTCTTCTGGAAGAATTCATACCTCGGCAGTATCTGTAGTTGTATTACCAGAGGTTGATGATGTAGAAGTAGATATTAAAGATGAGGATTTAAGAATTGATGTATACCGCTCAAGTGGACCTGGAGGACAATCTGTTAATACAACTGACTCAGCAGTACGAATCACCCATATCCCTACTGGAATAGTAGTTAGCTGCCAAGATGAAAAGTCTCAGCACAAGAACAAAGCAAGAGCTCTTTCTGTACTTAAAAGTAGACTATATGAGATGGAGAGAGAAAAGCAAGCAGAGGAAGAATCAGAAATGCGCCAATCCTCTATCAAAGGCGGTGATAGATCAGCTAAGATCAGAACATACAATTATCCACAGAGTCGTGTAACAGATCATAGAATTAAGGTAAGCTGGCACAATCTAGCTGATATACTAAATGGAGACCTTAAGACAATAATAGAAGAAACTCGAAAAGGTATCAAAGACTCGAATGTTACATAATGGACATAAGAGAAGCGCTTAGCAAAGCCGCTGAGTATCTGATAGAAATTACAGATTCCCCTATATTAGAAGCCGAATTACTACTAGCCTACTCTTTAGAGGTAGACAAATACGAACTAATTACCAAGAGTAACAGAATTCTAACAGACAAAGAATTTGATCATTTCTGGCAACTAATAAAAGATAGAAAATCCGGTAAACCAGTAGCTTATATTCTCGAAAGAAAAGAATTCTTTGGACTAGATTTCATTGTTACCAAAGACGTATTGATCCCCAGACCCGAAACAGAAATATTAATTGAGTTATCTATAGAATATATTGAGAAGCATAAAGCTAAGTCTTTACTTGATCTTGGAACTGGTTCTGGTTGTATACCTATCACCTTGCTATATAAAACGGAGCTCGAACAAGCCAGAGCTGTTGATATTTCTAACGAAGCAATAGAGATAGCGCAACGAAATGCTAAATCTCTTTTACCAATACAGAAGCAAAACCGCATAGGTTTTCAGAAAGGAGATATACTCAATTATAATGATGATACTACTTATGATCTAATCACTTCTAATCCACCATACATCCCTTCTAAAGAGCTAGCTGACTTACCTATCGATTTATCTTTTGAACCTAGAAGTGCTCTAGATGGCAAAGAAGATGGACTAACCTTCTACAGATATATTGCCCAAATACTTAAGAAGAATATGAAAAAAACTGGTGCTGCTTTTCTTGAAATACACTCTACTCTTGCAGAGCAATCAATTAAGATATTTAATGATAACGAGCTTCAATCTGAGCTTTATCTAGATTTAGCTAACAAGCCAAGAGTTATCAAAGTGACCTTCAAGTAATACAAATTATTTAAGTATTTCTAAAGCTTTTTGATCTTGTTCGTCCCTATCCTCGATTTCTACATCTGGATGAATAGGATCTTCGCTACTAATGTTTGTCCCCTTCGGTGTTAACCATTTTTGGAATACCACTTGTAAGGTTGAACCATCAGAAAGTGAAATTAATCTTTGCTCTACTCCCTTACCCACTGTTGGCATACCAATAATTTGGCCTCTATTATGATCCTGAATTGCCCCTGCGAATATTTCTGATGCAGATGCGCTTCCTTCATTTACAATTACTACAATTGGTATATCAGTTAGTTTTCCAGTCCTACTTACTTCATAAACTTCCCTATTTCCAAATTTGTCTTCTTCCATAAATGTAATCTCACCTTTCTCTAAGAATTCTCCCAATACATATTCAACAGCTGCAACATATCCACCTGGATTATTTCTCAAATCAATAACTATACCATTTGGATCAGCAGCTAATGTCTGCTCTACTACACCATCCCACTGTCTATTAAATGCCTCAACACTCTCTTCTGTAAACTTATAGATCTTAATTTCTACTATTCCATCTTCTAACTCTGAGAAAACAATATTATCGAGATCTATTTTTCCTCTTGTGATATTTACTTCAAATTGGCTAGAGTCAGATGGTCTGTAAATTGTCAATGCAACTTCAGTACCTGCCTCACCTCTAATAGTAGCTGCCGCTTCGTATACATTTACCCCGGAAATATCTTCACCATCAACTTCTAAAATAATGTCATTTGGCTGCAGACCAGCCTTCTCTGCAGGTGAGCCGTCTAATGGACTTTCAACAGCCACATAATCTCCATCTTGCTTAAGTGTAGCACCTATTCCTTCGAATTCTCCTTTATTAGAACTAAAATATTCTTCAGTTTCTTGTGGATCAAGAAAAGTAGTGTATCTATCATCTAACCCGTCTACTAAACCTTTAGCTGCACCATAAAGCAATTGCTGCCCATCAATATCAGGTTCAATATATTCCTCCTCAAGCTTTCTCCATACTTCCCAAAGAATATTAACATCAACCTCATTATAGCTCTCTTTAAGATCGCCATTTACAATATAATCAGGCCTTGAGCTATCTTTATTAGTAACTATCTGTTCTAGGTCTATCTTACCTACAAAAAATCCAACTAAAAATACTCCAATAAATACAATAAACCAAAGTAAAAGCTTCGGTAATGTATTGTTAGAACTTGGAGTTGTCTCTTTAATGTTACTAGCTCTCATATTGGTAAATATTTGCTTTATTTATAGATAAAATCTCACTATTGTTGCTTACGCTCACAAAATTTTTGGAGATAGATTCTATTCTAGCATAATGATGTGAATCAAAATAGCTAATTACTTTTATTTTCTCACCTTTCAATAACCGCTTATGATAGGCTATTTGGAAATAGTCTTCTTGTAATTCAGGGGATGCGAATTTATTGTTTTTCGCTACTGGTATCTTTATTACTCCTTCTTCAACTGATATATAATATCCATAATATTTTCTGATAAAACTCAATAAAGTATCGTCTATATAGCTATCTCCTATTTGGTCACATATTATTAAATCGACAATGCCCATTTGCACTTCTTTCTTAGTAATCATAGATAGCATCTCTTCAAAACCTAAAGAAAGAAACATTACGCCCTTAATCCCCTGTTCCTGTGCCTTCTCAAAATCTAAATCATATTCGGACATTCTATTTAAGAAAAGTATTTTTTCACCCACTACCCTCTCAATATCTTTTTTCGCAATTAGTATACCCTGAGTTATATTTCCAATATGAAAAGATGTAAATAAATTCATTGTCTTAGTTTTTATTCTTAAGTGAGTTGTATCTTGAGAAAGATAGATACCACCAAAAGGAATAGTTACTTCTTCTGACTTGCTTTCCTTAAAAATCAAGATCCCCTTATCGACAAGTGAAAAATCAACCCTTCCAGTTACAGGCGCTTTTATTTGTTTTGATCCAAATATAGCCGTCTTCTTTAGTTCTAAAATGATATCCCCTGCTCTAACTATCTGACCATCAACACAATTTAATCTATCCCTTAAATTCTCAATATTTGAATAATCTAAGTAAATATCTCCAAGCTCAGAATTTGTTCCGATCTTAGATCCGGCAGAAATATAGTCCTCTATTTTTAGATCCAGCTGCTGGGGCTTTTTATACTTAACTACTGAAGTATCACTATATGTTCTTTTAAAAACAGGT
>JAGQLK010000057.1 GCA_020429485.1 Candidatus Dojkabacteria bacterium
ATTCATTAATATATGCAATCTTATCATATATATTGCAGCACGAATGGGGTAAATATTTGGAGAAAAATTGCCGGACTAGGGCTCCCCTCGACTTTGCTCGGGGCAAGCTTCTCGCCCTATCTATGTAACATCTATAGTGGTGAATTTTTGAATGAAGATAGTATTTTAATATTGCCGGACTAGGGCTCGAACCTAGATTCACGGCTTCAAAGGCCGTTGTCCTACCATTAGACGATCCGGCAATGGATCTGTTGACTTGTCATACCTAATCACTATTATTTGGATTCGTAGCTCCCGATATTCATCGGGATTAAGGAGTTCTATGCTTCATTCTTCAGCAAGATCTCCTTGAGGATCCGGCAATAATGGTTGACGTCAGAAATTATACATCATGAATAACCTCTAATCAAATAGTAGCTTGTTGACTTATTGATGTAAAATAAAATATGAATGATGAATATTTTTCACAAATAGTAAATAGAGGTTATCAGAATATACCAGAAGAATTCAGGCAACAAATGGATAACGTTGCTATCACTATTGCTGACTTCCCATCTGCTGAACAGGTGAGAAAATTACAGCTTAGACCTCACACAACTTTGTTTGGCTTATATGAGGGAGTGCCTTTACCAAAAAGAAGTAATTATTCCGGTGCAATTCCGGATAAAATTACTATTTTCAAATATCCAATTTTAAGAGCATCAAGAAGTTTAGATGAGTTCATACAGAGAGTAGAGGATACTGTTTGGCATGAAGTCGCTCACTTCTTTGGCATGAATGAAGAGGAAGTTAGGGATGCAGAGAAGAGGAGAGATAGGCTAAGATAAGAAGTCCATTGAATGTTTATAAGCTAGCATTTCTATCATATATCTGAGGTACATTGCATACTCTCGTCGATGCATAATCATTGTTTCTGCAAATGGTAAAAATAATTTCTGTGCTTCTCGCATATAAGCTAGTGATTTACTACTTGTGCCTACATTTGCCCAATCATCTCTTAAATTAGCGACCTTATCTGCACACTTAAGAGCTTTTATTCCCATTCCTTTCCCATCAAACTGTGCTAAATAATCACTTTCACGCTCTAGATCTAGATCAGGAGGTTGCAAATGTCTATAGTTAGACTTAGGTGGTTTGGATATAGTATGTAAATGATCTACAACCTCTGCGCCAAATACTGAAGTAAGGTACTCATCATTGAAAAGAGGTCCATCCTCTTTAATATCATGCATTACACCAGCTAAGAATACATCTTCTTCTACTGCTCTCCCAGCATTAATTTCTATCATGGCATAGTATAGGGGTACAAGTAATGCATGGCCAGTATAGTGATTTCTCAAACCATCATTTCGAGGTTGCTCTGAGTGTACTGTGCGAGCAAATCCCATAGCTATACTTAGTTTATCTTGGTCTATTCCTATGCTTCTTGAAACAGTTATAAAATCATCTTCACTAATTTCTTGTGGAAGTAAAAAAAATGCCCCTTCTGGGCATGGTTGTTCTATAAATCTGGTAAACAAAATGGGAGTGGGGATAGCCACACACGAATTGGCAGCCAAATTCCAAAGACGATCATCTGTCTGGATTGGACTAATTGGTGCGCAATCTACCATTTAATAGATATATATTTAATTGCTAGTATTATATAGTAATTATGTATTTAATTGTAACGTTTGTCAAAATCTGTCAGAACTACTCAAAATCGCTTCTATTACCAATCACCACATCAATTGTCATTACCTCATTGTCTCTCAGTACAATTACTTCTATTTCTTTACCAATCTCAGACTCTTGAATAAGATCTACAAGAGAAGTATCTTCTACGCTTTTGCCATCATATTCTAGTATTACATCATCTAATAGCAATCCTGCATCTTCAGCTGGTCCGTCAGTAACTAAGCTTAATATTCTTGCTCCTACAATAGCTTCTCCATCGATAAATACCACTCTATTTCTATATTCAACTCCAAGGAATGGTAATCTAAAGCTTCCAAATTCGTTTAACTCGTCAATCCTTATCTTGATTCTATTTATAGGTAATGCAAAGGATAGGTTATCTGCACCAGAGATTGTAGCAAAATTAACACCAATTACTTCACCAGACGAGTTAATAAGTGGTCCTCCTGAATTGCCTGGATTAATTGCTGCATCCGTCTGGATAACGTCAGAATATGTAGTTGAACTAAAATTAAAACCTCCACCATTACCTACTTCAACATCTCTATTAATCCCACTCAACGTACCTACAGTTACAGTGCCAGATAGAGAGCCAAGAGGGTTACCTATCGCAATAACTGTTTGACCTACCTTTAACTCATCAGAATTACCTAGAGGAATAGTTGGTAAGTTTTCACCTTCAACTCTAACAATAGCAATATCATTTATTTCATCTCTGTAAATCTCTGTAACATTCAAACTCTGTGTCCCGTCTTGAAGTACTACAAAAAAGTCTTCCGGATTACCTCCAGAGACAACGTGCTGATTTGTGACAACAAGTCCATTTGCAGTAATAATAAACCCAGTACCAATCACTTTATCATCATTATTTTCATTTTTCAGACCTATACCAACAACTGCATGAGAAGTATTATCAACAACATCAATAATAATCTGCTCAGCATCGCTAATATCTAATTCTTTATCTCCTTGAACATTATATTGAAATTCTCCATCACCTTCTGGTTGAACTGGTTCCTGTTTGTATTCATCGCATTTCAAGTCATTCCAGAAATTTGAATCTTCCTGCACTAGTCCACAAGTATAGTCTTGTAAGTGTCCGCTATACCATAACAAACCAGTTGTAGCGGAAGTAAGTGCACAACATAGAAATAAGATAAATAATACAAATGAAAGAAACTTAAATTTTCTTTTCTTTGTCTTTTTTTCTTTTAATTTTGCTTCTTCTACTTTATCCATAATTATTGTCTTAAGAATTAAACTAACATAAAGTTCTTAAATATTTATTAAGTTACAAGTATATACGTATTGTAACGCTAATATTTGCAGAAAACTAGGCTACTTTTTTTTGTTCTGATCTAATATTCTTAATTGATAAGCAATATGAACATATAAAAAGATTCACTTTTTACCTATTCAATTAATTCTAAATACCAAGAAGCTTAATTGAAAAATCCCACCTAATAAGCTAAATTAATAGTATGACTAACCCAAAGATTAAAATAAAAATTGAAAAACCTTCAATAGATAAAGATAATTCCACTAGAAGCAAAAAGTATATAAAGCTAATCAATAAAGCAGTTTATCCAACATTACTGGTTGTGGGAATCTTTCTAATCGTATGGCCTTTTGTAGGGGATATTCTTTTCCCATTACAACAAGCATTAGATACATCTGATGGTTATGAATTTAAAACAGAATTACTGACGCCAGAGCTTAATCAAGATAAGCCAGAAATACCAACAGAAAATACATTAGTTATTCCTCAAATTGGAATTAGTTCAAAGATTTTTGATGGTGTTGATGAAAGTACACTAGACTTAGGCGTATGGAGAAGACCAAATACAAGTACTCCTGATCAAGGTGGTAATACAGTTTTAACAGCTCATAGATTTTTATATAGATCTGGACCAAATACTTTTTATCATTTGGGAAAGATAGACATTGGTGATAATTTCATTGTCTATTGGGAAGGTAAAGAATATGATTATGAGGTTATTGACAAGTTCCAAGTACATGAGACCCAGATTGAAGTGGAAGATCCTAGTGATGAACCAATCATAACTCTTTATACATGTACAGGACTGGATGCAAAAGATCGTCTTGTTGTTAAAGGGAAACTAATTAATTCAACTGATACTGCTCAAACTAATGAATAAGAGGATTCCACAAGATAGTGCTAAGCATATTTTAGAAATTATTTCTGTGCATCCAGATAACTGGAATGTAATTGAGCAAGAGGACTATTCATATAGATTTGATCATAAAAATAACAACGTCAATATTTATGTTTGGGTGGCAGATGATACTGGGCAAGTCTTTATTAACCTAATTAACGGTGTTAATTCTAGAGAACTGCAACTTATCTTCCAAGATGAAGAATTAATGCGCTTACCTTTTGTCTCGTTTTCATATGTTTATGACAACCCACAGGAAGGAAGAGTAAGAGAATCTATTACTTTTTCATCTAAAGGAAAAATCACTAATATTGATACCTTTATTAGAGAGGATGGAAAAATCAATAAGAAAAGCGAAATGCAAATGTTCGATATATGGTTAAGCAGATTGGCTATGAGGAAGAATTATATCCTAGCGCCTATGCAGACATTCAGAGATACGTTAGATTACTTTACTCAACAAGATAATCATTCTGTATTCATCGCTAGATTTAGTAATCAGGGTGAGCAAGGGCATAAGTAACTGTATCAGACATATTAACAAACATACTGTCATATTCTTTACCAATAATTTGCTGACCACTTTGCATAAACGCATGTTCGTAAGTCTTTTCATGCCTTCTTGTATGAGCGACTCCAAACCTTACATAATCAAATATACCACCTAGAATATTTCTTGCTGTTAATACCATTAACCCACTTCTAATACCTCGTACATTGTGTAGCTGTACACTTTCACTATGTGTTACTCTTGCTGTTTCTGCTAGTGTCTGCTGAACAGAAACCCAATCCATACAACCAAATAAACAATGAGTCATCACAACATCAAAATACCCATCTTGAAATGGCAATTCTCTTGAATCAACCTGTAGAAAATGAACACTATTTGGTAAACCTAGCTCGTATTTTGAATCAACAAGAGGTTTCTCTGCCATATCTACCACCACATGTTGATCATAATTCAATGAGCCAGGTCGAAATCTGTTATGCCACATTTTCATGTGTGAAAATGTAGACATCTCAGATGCAACACCGAGAGTAAGTACTCTTAACTGTTCCTGAGAGTTGAGTCTTCTTGATACGTCTGGAAGGGCAATGGCTTCTGCATATGCTCTCTCGGAAGTATCAGGTAGTTGATATCTATTTGCGTTGTGGTATTTCTCCCAATTACTCATTTTAGTGTCAATATTATCAGTATATACGTTCTTATATTCTGCTAAATTACAAAAAAATTTCCGGGAATCAACGATACAACAGTTGACGTTTCGCTCTGTCAGAGCTGAAGCGGGTGCTTCAAGCAGTTGACAGACAACCACATAATCATGCTGGCGCACGATAAAAACCTGTGATTGGACTCCCGGTCCCCATTTTTTTTTGAATAGTATTGCTACCATTCGCTGAACACACATAACTCGTTTTCCTCCGAAGATCAATCAGTTGCTGACATCAATGCCACTATTCCGACTGTAACAAGTAGCTTTATTAAGTAGCTTATAACTGTACTGGTGTTGAATGGTAATACTGATAAAATCAGTCCAACCACGATAGAAACAACGCACCAGACAATTACAAGTCTAAATAAAAAGCTGATTATTGGGCCTATAAGAGCTTCCAATAACTTTCCTAGTACAATCGCAAGCACACCTACAACTAAGGCAAGCGGCATAAGCGACATTGGATGATTTTGGTAAACATACACAGCTGTTCCAGCCGTTGCAGCACCAAAACTGATCAAATCTTCAACATCGATACGTAAGTTATGCATTATGTGTTCTCCTTCGGACTAAGCCGAAATAATGTACCCTAAGAGGGCCAAAAGATATACCATAATTGATGTACCTTTTGGCACCTCTTAAAGAAGGGGAATATTTGTAAAGAACTATATACAGAATATATAATTATATCCTATAGTTTGACTTATTTCAATGGAGATAAAAAAAAACCGGGAATCTACAAAAAAAGAAAATAATTGCGTACTACAAGAGCTGTACAGCTCTACAGGTTATCCAACCTGTCTACTTTTCTTGCGAGTGGCAAAAAAGAGTAGTGTGATTCCCGGACCGCGTTAGCCTAATAAGATATGGTCAACTCTATATTGAGGACCTAGTTTTGAAAGGATTTTGCTTGCCAGATGGCACCGCAGATTGCTGAAGCAAGAGCTTGGAAGACAAAACCAGCGATTTGTGGTACAGGAATAGGTGAGAGCTTTAGTATAAAGACTGTTGCTACGTAGCAAACTCCGACTTTGAACGCTAAGCCCACTAATGCCTGAATTAATTCACTGAATATCCATGAAATGAACATTACTACCGGAATTAACCACAACAAATCGTGATCCAGATTATATTTAAAAACAACATAACCCGGTGTCAATCCTAATGCTAAACTTGTCAAATAATCTGCAAATCCCCTACTATAAATCAAATTCATCAGAACTCCTCGGTCACTAGACCATTAACACTTATATTGTACCCAATAGGGCCAAAAGACAAACTATCTATCAGTGTAATATGCCTTTTGGCACCTATTGGATAATAACGCGGATTTTAAAGAGCAGATATATAACGAATATATATAGTATTATACCTCGATTATATAGTTATTGTCAAGTATGATACAATCACTGCATATTTAAGCAATGAATAATGAGCGAACAATTTCCACTCTTTAATAACGAAGCACTCAGTACGATAACACCTGATCAAGATTATGCATGGGGACTAATATGTGCAGGCTTGGACTATAGTTACATAGCCGAACAACTAGGACAAGAGGTTGCTTATGTACAGGATATTGTATTTGGTGACAATCCTGAGTCTCTTGCATCTAGACTTGATATCAATCCAGAATTCTATGACCCTACAACTACTGTAGCAATTTTAGGATATGCATCCGGGAGATATGAATTACCCGCCCCAGAAGTGAAGGCTACTCTTTATCCTGAACTTGCATCACCTAATGGTACGTTCGCACATCCAGAAATTGCTTTTGGCGAAGCCGCTACACCAATTGCTGTTAATTTATGCATGGGATTTAACAATGCGACTATTGCAGAAAATACTGGAAGATCTTATCAAAAAGTTAAACAGTATCTATCAAAATTTTATCGAACTAAGTTAGGAGATCTTAATACAGATGATATTAATCCTAGAACATCCTTAGTAGTGAACATGCTTGCGAGTGAGGCACACTATATACCAAACGGACCAACTTTAATGAGTGATTTCATTGAGATCTGGAAAAGTCAGTTTATT
>JAGQLK010000058.1 GCA_020429485.1 Candidatus Dojkabacteria bacterium
AGATTATAACCCTATACTTTTGTAAAAGAACTAGTATATAGGATATATTCACTATATACTAGCTATATTTTATATAGATTATCATAAAATACATATTTGCTAATAATTATTAGTAGCAAGAGTATTAATATAAAGTATTACTATATATTTAATCATAGGTTATGATGTGTAATTATTTTAGTTACCCTACTCTTCTTAGCTCACTCCACTTGGTAGTATACCTCGGTGAACGCATATCTTGCTTCATGCTCCAAGGCTTGCGTGTACCAGTAGCCGCATATCTGATGGTTCTCTTGCCATAATTATTATTTATTTCATCAAAAACATGCATGATTTTTTCTTTCTGGTCAGAGTTCCTCGTATCATTTAAAAAGCTTAGTTGGACTTGGTTCATTGGGACTAGTCCTGTTAAAAGAACCCCTGCCTTTTTATAGTAATAGCCATCTAAGAAAATCTTTTTAAGAGCTTTAAGTGCAGCATCAATTAAATCTGGATTATAAATGCTGGCTTGATTGAGAGTTATGGTATAGCTATTGCTATATTGTTGCTGATTTTGGCGATGCTTGTTGGTCTTAATGAATACAGTTACATACTGTGCTGCTAGTTTTTCTTCTCGTAGTTTCTCTGCTGCCCTACATACATAACTTGCTACTGCTTCACGCATATCCTTCGCTGAGGTAACTGAATATCCAAAAGATCTTGATGTCAGTATACTTTTGCGTGTATCTGGTGCGTCATGTATAGGAAAACAGGCTGTTCCTCTTAGTTCCATGACAGTTCTGACACCATTAATTGACATGTTTTGTTTAACCCATTTCAATGACATATCTCTAAATTGACGTGCATTATATATGTTCCAGCCATTGAGAAATTGAGCGTACCTACGTCCTACTCCCCATATGTCTCCTACTTCCACTCGCTCCAGTAGTTCGTCTTTATTTGAATAATCATCATAATTGAGCACACCTTGAAATTCCTCGTTCTTCTTTGCGACTTCATTGGTGAGTTTAGCTAATGTCTTTGTTGGGCCCATTCCGATAGATGTTGGTATACCAACCCATTGTTTGATGATATTTCTTAGCTCTACTGCATATTCGTAATGGCTTACATTATGTATTAAATCTAGATTTATAAAAGCCTCGTCTATTGAATATACTTGAACATCTTCAGCAAATGCTTTTATAGTAGACATGACTCTATTTGAAAAGTCACCATATAGCTGAAAATTGCAAGAAAAGGTTTTAACGTTATTTTGCTTGAGTAGATGCTTGTATTTATGAATAGGCGCTCCCATAGGTATACCCATTTTCTTTACTTCATTAGATCGTGCAATTACACAACCATCATTATTAGATAACACGATAGTAGGCTTTTGCTCGAGATGAGGTTGGAATACTCGTTCGCAGGAAACAAAGAAATTATTACAATCAACTAATGCGAACATAACGTATAGAGAAATTAATTTAGGTGAAACCTACCCATTCCCACAAAGGCTTCCCTTCTTTCGACAAGCTCAAGGCGTGCCTTCAGCCTTTGCGGGGGTGAATAGGTAATAAAATCAAGCTTTTTTAGAAATTACGTAGGTTACAGTTCCCCATACTTGAAAATCAGTATCTGCCGAAATCTTGATAGCTTTGTAATCAGGATTCTCGGGTACAAGATAAATTGCTTCTCCTACCTGTCGTAAACGCTTTACAGTCATTTCTCCATCAACTACAGCGATAATGATATCTTCATTATCTGGTTTGATGGATCTATCTACTACTAATAAGTCACCATCATTAATACCTGCTTTGATCATGGAGTTGCCAGCTGCATGTACAAAGAAAGTTGCTACAGGATGCTTAATGATAAGTTGATTGAGATCTAACTTCTTATCGATAAAATCATCTGCTGGTGAAGGAAATCCTGCAGCAACAGTTGATAATACTAGCGGAATTTTGACATCTGTTCCAATCAACATTTGGGTATACTTAATTAATATTATAGTATACCTAGTATACCAAACTGTCAATCAAGAAATAATGAAAAATTCATTAAATTTGAAGAAAAAATTTATGGAAGTGAATTTATATACTCAAGTACAGGTGAGCTTTCCCCGATTTTAGCAATATAAACTATTTTATCCTTATTGAGGTAAATAGCGCCGTCAGGGCTGTAGATTTCCTCTTCTTCTGGAGATTTAACAAAAACCTGTTCTGTTTGTTCACCAGTTTCTGGATTATCCTCTCTCTTTCTAACTAGGTAGAAAGGCTCATTACATTTAAGATAATCAGGATTGAAATCTTCAATCAAACAGAAGTAAAAAAGATTATTGTCGAGATAGACAATATTATATTCGTCTTGGTTGTAAACCTGAGGTATTACTTCAGGTTCTTGAGGACGTGTGGCCTGGTAATAATCAATTAGAACTAAGTTAATTGTTCCTAGCGTAAATAGCACTACTAGTACAACTAATATTTTAAAGATCATTCTGAATGGAATTGATCTGCTATTGTCTTCTGTTTTAATTTTTTTATTATTAGCCATGTTTAAACTATAAAAGAGTAAAGAGAGGAAGGCAAGCTTCCTCTCTTACTTTAACAATTATTGTAGAACTGCAGTATAACTTACTCCAGTTACAGATGATCCTGCTGCAGTACCGTAAATATTTACAGTTACTGAGCTTGATCCAGTTGGGCTAGCTGTCAAACTTGGTTTCAAGTTTGTGCCTGCTCCAGCTGCTGTTACTGATACTGATTGGAAAGTTCTTCCAGCAGGTGCATTAATTACACACACAACAGGTGTTGTGTTTGTTGCTGAACCTGCACATGAAGCGAATCCACCAGTTACTTCAGCTCTTAATTCTAATGCATCTACTCTTGTATCAAGAGCTGCAATTTGAGAATTGATGCCAGCAATTGCGCCTTCTATATTGTTACCATTAACAATAAGTGATCCAACAATAGTTGTTACATCTCCTGCGCCATCACCAAGGTAAGTATCTCTTCCAACAGTTAAGTCTCTGCTGAAGATACCATTCCATGCATAAATTGCTCTCCACTGTCTTGCAGGTCCACCTAGTCTGTATGTACCATCTGATAGTGGAATTAAGTGACTGTCTACTCTATTAATGTCAGCGTCACCGTTAACAACAAGGTCAGTTACTGATAGTTGTCCGTTTACAACAACATTATCAGCAGTGATCAAACCATTTACGTCTAGGTCTGCATTAATTGTAGCGTTATCGTTCATTACGATTAGACCATCTACAGTTACACCATCAAGTGTAGTAGCACCATCAACATCTAAGTCGCCAACTACATCAACATTATTGTTGAAAGTAGCAAGTTCATCTACAGTTAATGCGTCTAATGTAGTATTACCATCAACATCAAGATCACCAACTACATCAACATTATTGTTGAAAGTAGCAAGTTCATCTACAGTTAATGCGTCTAATGTAGTGTTTCCATCAACATCAAGATCACCAGTTACATCTAGGTTACCTGTTGTTGTACTTCCTAATGTGTAAATGTTTCCATTTTCATCAACAGTGAAGGTTGGTGTTCCTGCAACTGCATCATTGATTTGAATAACAGTATCTCCATCGTTCATAGGATCGAAAAGGATTGCTGTAGGATCAATTGTTCCAGTTACTTGAAGATCACCTGCGATGCTAACTTCATAGATGCTTGCTACTGGTCCAGCTTCTGGTCCATTAGCAGTTGAGTTATTTACGCTGAATACTCCAGCAAAGATATCTCCTGCACCATTAACTTCAAATAAGTCAGTACCATCATCTCTTCTTTCAACTAGAAGTCCATCGTTATCCTGTATTAGGACAGCGCCAGCTACACCTGAGCTGATTGGACCAGGGATTGTAACTCTATCGTTAGAACTATTGCCTAGGAATACATTTCCTGTTGTTCTTACAACGTCATCAATCAATAAGTCTCCAGTTGAGTTAAATAGGAATGCTTGCGCATCTATAGAACCTGCTACGTCGATTGTGTCATAGTAGTGTTCTGGTCCATAGTGGAAAGATTCTGAGTTTACAGTAAGAGTATCTGTAACAAGATTTGTAGTATTGATTGTACCAGCAAATATCTCGTTCCATCTCTTGCTTCCTGTACCTAAATTGTAAGTAAGGTCTGCATCAGGAACTAAGTCTGAAGTGAATTCTCCTAGTACAGTTATGTCTACAGAGTTAAATCCACCAAGTACTACATCTGAACCTGGCACTAAACCAATATAAGTATTTTGGAATAGGAATGAGTCGCCAACAACATAAAAGTCGTCACCGATTACACCATCATCTAAAACAGTTAAGTCATCACCTACGTATACGTCTCTACCAAATGTACCGTCTCGAGCGATAATTAAATCTCTTTGTCCATAGATGTTTTGAGTTACTCTTAGTCCATCATCTACTACTACATTTCCTGTAGCGCTGTAGATAACACCTTCTATTTGAGCATCACCCCATACATCAAGGTTACCATCAACATTAACATTCATATCGAAATCTGCGTCTCCAGCTACGTGAAGTTCACCAGCGATATCTGTATCACCTGTTACATTTAGGTGGTCATCGATGATAACGTTTCCTAGGTCATTATAAATAGTATCTCTTGCAATGATATCTCCATTGAAAGTTTCATCACCATAATGGTATGAGTTTCCATTGATGATAATGTCTCCATCAATAGTCATGCTACCAGTAGTTACTACGTTATCATTCAAGATAAGGTCGCCAGTATCATTTGTAATACCATCCCTTGCGTAGATTGGTGAGTTGAAATATGAGTTACCCATAAATGTTGAAATACCATTTACGAAAAGGCTTCCACCAGTGTTAATGTCATTATTAACTGATAGTGTGCCACCTACGCTTACATCATCATTTAGATTTAATACACCTAATGAGTTGTAAACACTTCCTTGTAAGTTAGAGCTGCTAAGAACAGTAATCGTATTGAATATACCGTTATTTGCCTCTACTTGATTAATATTGATATTTGTATCTGAATCAATATTATTTCCTTGAATAATGTTGTCTCCAAGATCTTCATGTTGGATTGTACCATCAACAATCATTTCTGAAGTTATGCTGTCAGCTGGTGGTGATACAACAAGTGCATCATCCTCAACCAATACTCTCCACATTCCTGCTGTGGTTACTGCACCCAATACATCTCCATCTGTACCAGCTTCATTTTCGCCAGTATTGATGGTTGTATTAAGGACTTGACCATCTGGTAATGTTATTTGGACATTAAGTTCATCAGCAAGGTCTGACTCACTTACTTCTCCATCAACGATTCGCTCGGAGGTAACATTATTTGCGTTTCTTAACGCAATGGAACCTATGATCAAAGCAATAATTGCTAAGATAGCAATAAGAGCTATAGCTAGCTTCTTATTCATCAAAGTAAAAATAATAAATAATATAGTTGGGACAGTGTTTTTGAAGTGTGCACATTCTAGCATAGTGGATATTCACCACGCAAAAAATTATACAAATACTTTCAATATTTGTTTATCTTTTTTAAGATGAAGTATGAAGATATTATCTGCCCAACAATTGAGAGAGCTTGAACAAGCTACATTAAATAACCAGCCTATATCGAATGTGGATCTAATGGAGCGTGTTGGGAAAGCATTTGTATCTTGGTTTACAGAAGTAATTCAGTCTAATAGTTCTATAGCGATTCTTGTTGGAAAGGGTAACAATGGCGGAGATGGTCTTGTGATTGCACGACTGCTTAGAAACAAAGGATATCAAGTAGAAGTACATATTATTGAGCATAGAGAAAAGGCTTCGGATGCATTTGTAACTAATCTAAACAGAATAGAAGAAGAAACAGATATTTATATTGGTCATGTTCAAGATATTCAGCATTTAGTAGATCTATCAGATTACATTGTTATTGATGCGATGTTGGGTATGGGGATCAATAAGCCTTTAGTTGGTTTATTAAAATCAATAGTAGAGCAAGTTAATAAGAATGTTACAGAATTAGTCATATCGGTAGATATGCCTACTGGCCTTGTTGATGATGGTAAAACTGAATTAGCAGTAGAAGCAGATTTTACCTTTTCTTATGAGGTGCCTAAAATTTCTTTTATGTTAGCTGAGAATTATAGGTATGTTGGCGAATGGTTATGTAGATCAATTCAATTAGATGCGGATACCTTAGAGAGCTTAGAGGCAAAGTATATTTATCTTGAAGAAGAATTTGTAAGCGAAATATATGGGCTTTACCCAAGAGGTAAGTTCGATCATAAAGGTATGTTTGGGCATTGTCTAATTGTAGCAGGAAGTATTGGCATGATTGGTTCTTCTATTTTAACTGCAAAGTCGTGTTTAAAATCAGGGGCAGGATTGGTAACTGTACATCTGCCAAGTCTAGGCTATATCCCTATGCAAACAAGTCTGCCAGATGTAATTGTTAGCAGTGATCACAGCCAAACTAATATTTCTAAAATTCCACTTGATCAAAAATATAATGTAATCTGTGTCGGTCCAGGACTAGGCAAAGAAGTGGAAACTAAGCGTGCATTACTCGATACTATTAAACATGCACAGGTTCCACTAGTACTTGATGCAGATGCTTTGAATATAATGGCTACTGAAAAAGATTGGATAGATTATTTACCTAAATATTCTGTGCTAACTCCTCATATGAAGGAGTTTAAGAGGCTATTTGGTGATCTAGGTGAAGGTGTAGAAAGAATTGAGCAATTGAGGCATATTGCAGCTGAGAGGCAAATATATATATGTCTCAAAGGTGCTCATACTGCAGTCGCTACTCCAGAAGGAGTAATATACTTCAATGATACAGGTAATCCAGGAATGGCAGTAGGAGGATCAGGTGATGTTTTGGCAGGAGTTATCTCAAGTCTTATTGCTCAAGAATGGAAAATATCACACGCTGTACTATTTGGAGTATATTTACATGGACTCGCTGGAGATCTTTGTGCATATGACATGAGCGAGGAAGGCGTCACAGCTTCAGATATAATTAATTATCTCCCAGATGCTTTCCTAGAATTAAGCTAACCCTT
>JAGQLK010000059.1 GCA_020429485.1 Candidatus Dojkabacteria bacterium
GCAATCAGAAAAATAGATGCTGACGGGGATAGTAGTGATGAATTGATAGTTACACAGAATACGGCATATTTTAATGGTATATATAGAGCAGGCATTGTCTACTATGTAGATGACGTAGTAATTAATTCGGCAAAGAATATTTCTTTAAAGGATACTGACAATTATGCTTTTAGAATTGGTGGAGAAGGTACTAATGGCTTTGCTAACGCTAATATTCTAGATAGGCCAAATAGCAGGATACCTCTTGTTATCACATCTAATCAACCCACAGCAAAAAGGTTTTATGTTTCGATGGATAAGCTAAATTATCTCAAAGGACAAGCTCAGAAAGAATATGATATTGCAGTAGATACTGATTGGTACGATGCTACATTTATCAACTACGATTGTGTGAGAGCATCTTCAAGAGGTGACTATTTAAATGACAATAATATTTATGAAATATTTAACGTCTGTTGGGCAGGTAATAATGGTACAAATACAGGCTCGTCATATTTGGTAAATGATAATTTTATGGGACAAGGATTTTCGGGAACTAATGTCGATCTATCAAATATTATAAATGATCAAGGAATAGTGAGGTGGGATGGGGATAATGAAGGCGGAACGTACTTTGGGCAAAATACTTTTACACCTCAAGATATTAATAATGATTCTAAAAATGATTTTGTATTTCAAAATGATTGGACAGATTATCATGGAGCTAGGTCAGGTTCAGCTTATATAATCCTAAATTATCCTCATACGATTAGTCTTGGGCAAAATGCTATTTTTAATACATCAACTCCAGAGATGACAGGTACTGTGAATGCTGATTTGTCAGTAACAGATATTAGTATGGTTGAATACTCCGTGGATAATTCAAGTTTCAATGCTAACTGGAAACAATGTGGTCCAAGCGACGGAGTTTACAACTCAAATACTGAGGCATTTAAATGTATTTTGGATAGTATCCCTGATGGAAATCATACTGTCTACTTTAGATCTTATGACGCAATGGGCTCTTATACTGCTCAAAATCATTATGCTAAGAAGGATATAACTGTAGATACAACTCCTCCTAACCCAGTTATCACTAAAATAGGGCAAATTGGCAATATCCCTGTACTTGATAGCCTTTATTATTACTACACTGCTAATAGTGTGATTATTTCTGGAACTAGCGAGGTAGGATCAGTTGTAACTTTTACTTTTGATGGGCAATCTTATACTGCAACTACAGATAGTAACGGTAACTTTGTGGTGCAGATACCTTATTTGCCTGATGGTACAGATATTTTGAAATATTCTGCAGTGGATAAAGCTGGGAATGTATCGAAAACTAAGTCTCTAACATTAATAATCCCTTGTTATAACTTTCCTGAAGAATTACAAAACATATACTGTCCCGCAGCAGATGATGCAGATCAGGGTGAGGATGTTGATGAAACAGAACCGGTACTAATAGAAATATTAGAGGGCGAATTACCAGAAACAGGAAATGAAACTTCTCAGATATTAGTAAAAATTATTGATGAAGATGGAAATATTATAAGTGGCATAGAGGTAATAATAGGAGGGCAAAGCTATATCACTGATGAGCAGGGTTATATTTACCTTGATGTAGATTATGGGGATTACGATGTAAAGATTAATTATGGTGGAGAGCAGTTAAGTTATAATCTAGAAATCAATAGCAATGAAGAAACAGTACAGGTAATTTTAGATGAAGTTACTGGTAATAATCTTTATTATGTTTGTTGCTGTGTTATTCTTATAGCAGTTCTAATATTCTTTTTCATTTTATTCTGGAAGAGAAAAAAAGAAGAAGATGAGGAAGAACAAGCTGAAAAAAATAGACAGAAAGAATAATACTATTTCTAAAATATTAAAAAATAACCCATGCCAAAAGGTAACGGAAAACCAATCCCTCAAGTACAAGTAGATAAGAAAATTAGTTCTGGACTAATGGATACACTCATGAATCGCTTTCAGAAGAATATGGAAAGGCATGAGGGAATTAGTTGGGCTGAAGTAGAAGCTAAATTAGCATCTAATAAGGAGGCTCAGGCATCCCTAAATGCTATGGAAGTTACTGGTGGCGAGCCTGATGTCATTGGCTATGATAAATCCACAGACAGTTACATATTTTGTGATTGCTCAGAGCAGACTCCTGAAAGAAGAAGTATTTGCTACGATGAACTAGGTGAAGAAATGAGAAATAAGAAAGGTGTTTTCCCTGGAGGCAATGCGATGGGGTTAGCTAAAGCGATGGGAATAGAGTTACTAACAGAGGATGAATATTATAAACTTCAAAAGCTTGGAGAGTTCGATACTAAGACCTCTAGCTGGCTTAAAACACCTGAAGATGTAAGAAAGCTAGGTGGAGCAATTTATGGTGATAGAAGGTATGATCGTATTTTCATTTATCATAATGGAGCTGAATCCTTCTATAGTGCAAGAGGATTTAGAGGTATTCTAAAAGTTTGAAGCATTTAAAAAAGCACAAATTCAAATATCTTATAATATCTATAGTACTTGTAATAGTATCGATATGCGCTTATCTAGTAGTCTGGATAGGAAATCCGTATTCTGCCTCAGAGAATGCAATCAATATACTCAATCAGAATCCGAATATCTCTAGAGTCAACGAAGACTATCTAATTGCTCAACCAGATGAATCTAGCAAACGTGGAATAATAATATATCCAGGAGGATTAGTGGAGCCAGAAGCATACGTGACGTTATCAAAGGGTCTTGCAGACGAAGGATACTTTGTAGCTATTATTGATATGCCATGGAACCTAGCGGTATTAGATCCACTGAAAGGGCAAGAAATTATTGAAGAATATGATCAGATCGAAGAATGGATAATTATGGGGCACTCATTAGGTGGTTCTATGGCTGTGAGGTTAGCTGTTGAATCTGATAAGGTAGTAGGACTAGTACTATTGGCATCATATCCTGAGGGAAGTTTAAATATTAGTTCAGAAGACTTTAAAGTGCTATCAATATCAGCAAGTAACGATATGATAATAAATGAGAGTAACTTGATAGAGTCAGAAAAAAATCTGCCAGTGGATACTGTTTACAAAGTAATTGAAGGAGGAAATCACTCTCAGTTTGGTGATTATGGCTTACAAGAAAATGACGGAGTAGCGACCATTTCTCCTGAGCAACAATTAGATTTGGTAATCCAATATCTTAAAGAATGGGATACCCCTCAAAATTCTGAACTATAGCTCTTTATAGTAATCAACTCTTCCTTCGCCCTCAACATAATAGTTTGGAAGTTCAGCAACTTTCTTATATCCATTCTTCTCATAAAAAGTTCTTGCTGGTAAATAACTATCTATATCACATGAAAGAATGTGAATATATCTGCCGTTTTGTTCTTTTACATATTGCTCTAATGTATTGAGTAGTAGAGTAAATAATCCTTGGCGCCTATAGTCCTTATGGATTGCTCCAAAATCAGCATCTAATTCGTACCCACCACTGCCATATTTATTTTCACGCACACCAATAGCTCCAATTATCATTCCTTGATCCTCAATATACCAATACATATGGTGCTCTTTCTCTATAGAATCTAAGGGCGCCTTTAGAACCATAGCTTTTTCCTGTGGAGCCCATGTTTGATCAAATGCATTAGGAGAAGTAAGAAATTCACCAATTCTTTCAGCTGTTTGTTTATCATCTAAGACCTTGATTGCATACATCCGGATTAATACTAATATAGATATATTGAATTATACGTCTGATTATTCGTGCATGCAAAAGGTGAATTACTTTACATGTAAGAAACTTTTATCAACTTCAAATACCGGATCATCAGTGCCAAGGTGACATGCAAGATAAATATACATAGAAGCTGGCCCGATAAATACACCATCTTCGGTGATGAAGTCGGGCGCAATATCTCGTACTAGGTTTAATCCATCCTGAGGCGAAAGTATATCAGTTATAACTTTATCACCAGCATGCATCATCTTTTGAAACCGTGTGAATTGAACTATAGAAGGATCCACTATAGTAATAGCATCAAAATCAATACCACGTGGTTGTATAATGGAACCCCAGGAGATAAATCCTTCTGATGTTCCTTGATTCTGTGATACTAACTGACTATCCATAGCAATGAAGCTGTCTATTACTGCTGGATTATTGGGTAGAAGTACTCCTATATTGTGCATGTTACCAAGATATCCATTTGCTATGACTAGCGATACGGAAGCAGAGCTCTCAGCTATAACCTGTCTGAGAGACAGAACCTGTTGTGTACAAGTAGGAAAAGATCTAATTATTGCTTGGTTAGATGTCATTGGATACTCTTCATATTCAGTAAGTTGAGCTAATAATGGCTCGAAAGCAGAGTCTTGGCCATGTTGCCTCTGCATAATACCTAGATTTTCTAGTATATATTCTGGAGATCTAACTGCTTGAGAAATTAAATTATGAGCTTCTTGTAGCTCCCTGTCATTGAGACAAAAGTATTCGCAACTCATTCTTGGGCTAGAATGCATAGTCTCCCAGATAGATAATGCATATGGTCCCATAGATATTGCGTATTCTCTAGAGTTAAAGCGTAAATCAAATCCAGTTTTCAACGCTACAAGATTTAATGCAGCTGCTAAAGATTGACTTGCCGACCAGTTCTGCTTATAACCTTCCCAAAAGCCTTGATGTCCAAGTAGCTCAAGCTTCGTACCTTTTGACAATTGATCATGTGTATTGAGTACTTGTGTTGCTTCATCGAATCTACCAGCAAGAGCATCAAATGCTCCTGGATATCCAGATTGATTTAAGAAAACATCAGCATACCTTCTCGCTAAATCCCTTTTGAAATATGGATTCTCACTCATTAATAAAAATTTTTTAATGAGTAATTATATAGTAGGGTATGCAGTTACTACAATCGTTAAATTATTGGCTTAATCCTAATAGCTTAGTGATAGCTCTTTTAAGATCTCTATCAGCATAAGCATTTTCAGCATCATCCATCTCGCTCATAAACTTCATCTCTCCAGATGGGCTTTCTGTCTTGAAAATAGCTGTAAGAAAATATCCTGGTTGAATAGTATCGCTGATGTCTGAGGCTAGTACTCCTGATAAAATTGCAGGCTCACTAGAGGTTCCTTCTTCAGTTGCTAAAGCGAAACCATAGTGGAACTCTAGTTTCAATTCACCTCCATTTTGCGCTGCTAACTCAGTGTAATATTTTATTGCGTTATCGTCATTAAACTCACCGTACTTATCTGTCACTGGTTGCTTGATACTTAATATTTCTTGTGCTTCACCACTTGGATAAATCATAATAGTGTCATCTTGCGCAAGTACAGGTAAGTTATTGTCTATCTGCATGAAGTAATGCTGCGCTTTGTTTTCTGCAATTAGAATTGGGGATGATTGTGATTCATCTGCATCAGTATAGTCATTGCCGTATTCATCTAAAGTATGGAATTCGATATCATCTGAGCCCATAAAATTTTTGATACGACTAACTTTGTTAGCATTTGTTGTTGCAAATATTATATCCATAGAAAGTTATTAATAATTATTTCTTAATCAATTTAACATACCAGTTAGTTGCAGTAATAGTTTTTCCTCTTCTAATAGCTGTTTTGTGTACTTCTTCTGCTTGAATTTCGAAAAGATCAGAATAAAGCTCTTCAATTTCTTCTAAACTAAAGTTTTTCTGAAATTTATCAACCTTTGGCCATAATGACGAATTCTTTTCTGGACCTGGATTTGTTTTCATCAACATCTGCTCATTCTCATCATTAGCAGAAACAAGCCTGACCAAAGCGATACCTTTTGGTGCCAAGACTCTATGCATTTCTTGAGCAAGGAATCGTCTATTCTCATGTCCCTTAATGCCAACGGTTGTTAGTGAATCTATTGCAATATTGACACTATTATCAAGTAGCGGTAGTTTATCTGTGGCAGATATGTGCATCAATACTGGATGTTGAGGATAGGCCTTATCTTTAATATATTCTTGGCATTTCTTAAGACCGACTATAGAAACATCAATACCAATTGCTAGATAGCCAAGTTCAGCTGCATAGACTACATGGCGTCCAATTCCGCAACCAATATCTAATACTAGTCCTTTGGATTTTTGAGAGTCAATTTCATCGAAGAATCTGACAACATCTCCAGTAGGTTTGAATTCGGATTGGTGGGGTACTGTTTCTTCAGCATTCGAGCCCCATTCCTTATCCCATAAGTCGCTTACTTTCTTGTCCATAGTATTTGTATAGCTTAATTAGAATAAATAGCGTGCATTTCTTTGTATTGCTGCTCATTTAGTAGGTTTTGTGCGAGACTCTCATCAAGAAGGTCTGTAAATGTACATCCTGTAGCTAATGTAATCTGTTTGCCATGTTTGTCAGTTACATCTTGCCATTTATTAGCAAATTCTGGTTTAGAAAAGGATACGAGCGTTGCTGCACCTTCTATAGTCACATCGCTCTCTGTATCAAATGCTCTTACGCCTTTAATAATTGAACCTCCACTAGCTAGTACGTCATCAATTATAAGCACTTTGCTTCCTGGTCTAAGATTTCCTTCTATCTGTTTTCCAGTACCATGTTTTTTCTTTTCTCCTCTAACATAAACTAATCCTAATTTTAGTTTATCAGCGATTGTAGTTGCTAAAGGAACTCCTGCAGTAACTAATCCAGCAATTACATTTACTTGTGGAAATTCTTGTTTGATAAATGTTGCTAACAGATCCGCGACTCCAAGTCGTGCATCTGCGTTTGATAAAATACTTCTAACATCACAATAACATGGTGCTTTACGACCATCTGCCCATACAGGCCATGTAGATTCTGGCTTATTATAATAAACCTTATATGCTTCTGCATCTATTAAAAGTTTAGCTATTTCTTTGCTAATTGAGCTACTGGCAGTAATATACTTTGCTTCGTTCATGATTTATAAGTTAATATCTTTAATAAAGTTGAATATTTCATCTACGGCATCATCAAGCTGGCCATTATTATTGGAAACAACTTTGGTCTCATCTGCAAT
>JAGQLK010000005.1 GCA_020429485.1 Candidatus Dojkabacteria bacterium
AGATGTTATGCTTTATTGCGATTACTGATTTTATATTTTTATAGATATTATTAATGGGAGAGAAATATTATAGATTTGTAGTTGATGGTATTGGAATTTATGAGGCTGTAGATAGAGATTGTCCCAAGACCGATTCTAGAAGAGATGAAAAACCAGATGGCAGCTGGCTTGAAAAAGCGGGTAAAGAATATCCAGGAGCTATTTCATATTGGACGAAAGAAGGTCTGGAGACTTATATCTTCTCCGGATTATTAGACTGGCACGCAAGTGTAGTGAAGGGATCCATTAATGTCTTAATTGCTGAAAACCCTAAAAATATTAAGTATCAGGATCAACATCAAATTATACTTGATGATTTTGATATTGAAATAATGGATATTATTGGCTATGAAGATTTTCTACAGGGCGATGATATCTTGCCAGATGATCTACAACTTTTCTAATACCAAATAAGTCTGACTCATTCGATGGAATAGGTTGGGTTGAAATCCTAAGCATTTCATAGATGTAATTTTAAAACCAGCATTTATAAATATATTTTTCCAGTCAGTTAAACGTCTTGCTCCAAATGGGAAATTCATGTCTGGTACACCTATTGCTAAAGAGTTGGATAGAAGGTCAAGGATAATAATAATATCTCTCTGGGTATTGATATCTAGTTCTAAAAACTGATTAAAGTCCCCTTGTTCTTTTCTACATGTGTCTATAGACTCTATCCCTTTAATATCGAGCTTTAAATCATCTTGAGCATATAAGATGTCTTCTACTACCAAGAGCGAATTCACGGATACAGCAATATTTTGTAAATATGAGATCAGAACTGCATCGTCAGAACTGATATGGTGTAGAACTGCGTGAAGAATACCTGCGTCATAAGAGTCAGGTAATTCGCTATCTGATTTATTGAAATCTCTTAGATAGAAATCAAACAATTGCTCATCTTGTACACTTTGGCTCCTCCAATCGAGTACATCTGCTCCAGCAGCTTGAATCTTGGGATATTTTTGTGCAATAAAGTTAATGAAATCCCCTCCTCCACACCCGATATCTATGACGCTATTTAAAGTAGCAAGCTGGTTAGAAAATATATCTAACATTATTGGTAGCTTACTTTGTGACTTGTAATTGTCATAGGCCTCGTCAAATTCTTGAAACCAGAAGTCTTGTCTATTATCTACTTTTCTACCTAGTTGAATAAGTAACGAATAAAGTGACTCTGGATTGTCACTAATAGAAAGTAGTTCTGAGAAAATAACTTTGATTAATATTTGCACTTTACTCTTGATCGCTTCGTGATCTAGTGTACTTGCGTTAGGGTGATGGTAGAGAATTCCCTCTAAATAATTTTTTTGCATTGTCCAGAGCACAAATTTACGTGCATCTGGGTTGTTAAATGCCTTAAAAAACTCAATTGCTGTTTCAGATTTACTTGTCTGTTTCATAAGTTATTGTAACTCTGAATTACGGATTGACTCAAACCATAATTTTGCCATCTGAGTATATCCTTTAGCATCTGGATGTACTCCGTAAAGTAAGACTAAGTCCTGGTTAGTAAATAATTCTTTGAAATCTGGCCCATATGGTAACTCGTTATTTTCTCGAACTTCTTCTATGTATCGCTCCCAATTATTTCCTGCTGCTGGTATTGCAAGATAAATACTGTCTTCTTCAGCATGATATTCTTGTTTCAAGTTATCGATTATTAGCTGGATGTTATGTGCGGATTGGTTATTGCCATAAACATCATTTATCCCTAAGTGAATTAAAAATTTATTTGGTTCTAGACCACCTACTCTATTGCGCCATGCATCTGTCTGCATTATTTCAAGGTATGACTCGGTTGTGCTGCGCCCTACCCCTTCGTTCATAATAAAAACAGGATAATTGAAGAATGTATTGAGGTGATCATTCAATTCTATGTGCTCGCCTTGATTCTGTTGAGTAATCATATTTGTAGTGGATGTGATCCCGCATATTGGGAAGTTTCTAGAATTTGCTGATCTAACAGGTGCTTCTGTCCAATCTTGAATTGGAAAACGAGTCCATGAACTACCATCTATTCCTTCTGTCACAGAGTCACCAATCGCAATGTAGATATCCCCTATACCAATTCTTTTAGCTGTATCATAATTATTTTCTCCTTTAACTGGTTTTTGATCTCTATCTGCAATATAGGTATAAAGTGTGTATTCATCTTTTGGTAGATTCTCGAAATTTGCTTCATAGGGATAACTAGTATCAAAAATTGCATCCTTAAATGAATCCCCATTTTCAATAATGAAAAGAATTCCTCCATCTCTTGGTATAGAATCAGAGTTTGCGTCTGCAGATGCGTAAAATTCAGAGCTAGTCTGAATATAAGGGATCATGAAATCATAATCACATTCAGGCTTTTCGATTGTAATCGTAGCTGTATAAGGATCCGATTCTACTCCTCTTGCGGGAGTAGTAATAATAACGTTCCTGTCACTAATGGCTGAAATGTCAGTATATGAGTCACCAAGGACAGTTGGCCCCACTGGAATTAGCAAAAGACTGTTGAAAGTTATAAGTACAATTAAAGTAATAATTGTAATCATTATGCTCAACGCTCTTTATCATTGTGAATTATAACATCAAAAGTTTAAATTTCTTATGTATTTGAATTATTAGTTTTGATATTTGTATACTAATTATTCTATTTGTTCATAGCACATGAAAATCGCTTGTAGCTAGAATAGAGTTAGGTATAATAAATTCAGATGTATACATAAATGGCGAAAAAAAAGAAAGGACGAAAAAAGAAAACAACATACGATAGTAAGGAAGCAAAAGCTTTTTATGGCTTGATTGCTTTATTTATAGGTGTTTTAACTTTGTTAAGCTATTTCCTTGAAGGCCCTGTGTTTGTATTTTTGAAGAATCTAACTGCAGGCGCAACCATATTTTTAGCTCTATTCTGTTTCAATCTTTCACTGTATTTATTCAAAAGTAAATTTCCTTTAGCACAAGGTAAAAGTCTAATTGGTCAGTTCATTTTTGTTTTGTTCTATTCAGCATTTATTAACTCCATATTTGGTGGAGGATATAGTTTGAATGAAGGTGAAGAAGCCCAATACGGTGGAATAATTGGTTTTTATATCTATACTTTCTTTAGTGAAAATGTTTTCTTGAACTTCACTCCTGTATTTCTTTTCGCTGTGATTCTTGTATCGCTACCAATCGCATTATCTATGACTCTTGTACAGTTCCTGGACGCATTAGGTAGGTTTTTCCAATGGATCTTTAGCTTTTTCAAGAGGAAAGAAGGAGATGCTGAGCAAAGCAATTCAGACTTAGTTGATGTTCCTGTGATTGGTCCAGCAACATTTGGTGATTTTAGAAAGCAGTCTGAACAACAACAGCCAAAGCCTGAACCTGTTAAACAAGTAGAAATAAAGGCAGATCCACAAACAGTGAGTGATGTGTCTGCAAATAAAATAAGCCAACCTAAAGTTGCTATTAAAGAGGAATCTGTAGAAGGTGCATTTGTAAATGAAGAATTGCAGTACCCAAGTTGGAAGTTACCAAGCGTAAATCTTTTAAATCCATATAAAAAGCAAGCACCTCCTAAAGAAAACATTAGTAAAAATGCTGATATTATTGAGCAAACACTTCAGAGTTTTGGTGTCAAAGCTAAGGTTGTAGATGTACTAATTGGGCCAACAGTTACACAGTATGCACTTGATATAGCATTAGGTACAAAGGTTTCAAAAATAGCTAATTTAAGTAACGACTTGGCTTTAGCATTAGCTACAGCTTCTAATTCTCTTAGAATCGAAGCTCCAATACCTGGTACTTCATATGTCGGTATAGAGATTCCAAACGAGGTTCGTTCTACCGTTCACTCCAAAGAAGTGATGGAACAAGTTATCAAAAGTGATAGAGAGCTACCAATGGGGCTTGGTAAAAATATAAATGGTGAGGTAATGAATTTCAATCTGCAGAAAATGCCACATATCTTGATAGCTGGAGCTACAGGTTCTGGTAAATCAGTATTAACAAACAGTTTTATTGTGAGTTTGCTTATGACTAAAACCCCAGATGAAGTAAAGTTCATCATGGTTGACCCAAAACAAGTGGAGCTATCTGACTACAATGGTATCCCTCATCTTTTGACTCCAGTAATCACAGAAATGGATAAAGTATTAAACGCGTTGAAATGGGCAGTAGCAGAGATGGAAAATCGATACACAATCTTTAAAGAAGCCAAGGTAAGGAATATTGAAGCGTATAATGATAAACGAGGGTTTTCTGCTCTTCCATATATTGTTATCGTGATTGACGAAATGGCAGATATGATGATGTCTACAAACAAAGTAGAAACTGAATCTGTAATCGTTAGATTAGCTCAGAAAGCTAGAGCTACCGGTATTCATCTAGTACTAGCAACCCAGAGACCTTCAGTAGACGTAATTACCGGTCTTATTAAAGCGAATATTCCAGCTAGGGTCGGTATGAGTGTTACAACTCAGATTGATTCAAGAGTAATTATGGATACGATTGGTGCTGAGGCATTACTAGGTAACGGTGATCTTTTGTTTAAAGATCCGAGTCATGGAAGACCATCTAGAATCCAAGGTATGTGGATGGCGCCAGATGAAATTCAGAGAATTGTTAAGTTCATTAAAGAACAAGTTCCTGAAGTGCACTACACTAAAGAGGTGGTCGAAAAGCAGGCTGATCCTAATGAAGATGGAGGAGATTTTGGTGAACTATCTAGTGATAATCAATTCGAAAACGCAGTAAGAATAGTAGTTAACTCCCAAAAAGGATCTGCTTCATTACTTCAGAGAAAGCTAAGTATTGGCTATAATCGAGCTGCAAGGTTGCTTGATGAGTTAGAAGAACATGGTGTTGTTGGTCCTCCAAATGGAAGTAAGCCTAGGGACGTATTGCTTTCTGACGCAGATACATTCTTAGCTAGTGCTGCTGGTGACTCTCAAGAAGGATAATTTATTCAGACTCTGCAGGAGGTAATGGGCTGTTGAATGCAGCTGATGTTTTTGGTTGATCACTACTCTGCCCTAATCTAATAGGTTCTGGAATACTTGTAGCTGGTGCTAATGGATCGGTATTACTTTTAGGCTCTTCTTTCTTCGTTTCTGGCTGTTTCTGAGTAGTTTCTTGCTTAGCACCTATTTTCTTAGAATCTTTCTCTTGTACTGGATTATCCTGTGCTTTTGGTCGATCATCACCTTTCAGCTCGAGGTCATTTAATTCAGCATTGTCTGGTTCTTCTATATTCTCTTCTTCAGTTAGTTCTTCAAAACTCAATGTCTTTTCTATCTGATCAACTAGAGTCTCTGTTTTTGGTGTAACTTTGTTTTCTTCTTTTACTTGTGCTTTAATCTCTGGCACTGAAGGGCTCTCTATTAATTCTTGCGTGTCGTTTTCAGGTAGAGTCTCCTCTTCAAAATCATTATTGATATGATATTCAGCTACCAGATTTCCTATTTTGATTACTAAGTCTTTCGACTGTATAGATCCTCTGAAGGAAATGTATTGTGGGTTTCCTTTTGGATTGTATTCATCAAGAAGCTCTAATAAGTCAATCTGATCGTTGTTAGATGCAATATAGTAGTCTGTCTTGTTGTTATCTCTGATTCCAACAAATGCAATTTCACATCCCTTGATAGTTTTTATAGGAACCATATTTCTAATTAGATTATTTTTTAAGGCTCCATTTAGATCTTTTATGTTTATTTCAGAGTAATAAATATCATCTTTTGTAGTTTTCACTTCAGCGAAAACTTGTGATAGATATTTTGCTTGCATGAAAGAAGTTATGTTAATACCAAGATTTGCTGCATGTTTTGCACTAGCACCATTCTCAATTAGTTGTGAAGCTATATTGAATGTCTTTTTATTTAATTTTTCTGAGAAAGAGTCTGTACCCCAAAATAATCCTGCTAAAACATTAGTAGCAACTCTGTCTTCAAATGGTAAATTAAACTCTTTAAGAAAATAAAAAATTGATTGTGAGATTGTTGGTGTGAAAACTGGATAATGTTTATAGGAAAAAATATTATTAGCAGCTTTATCATTAATGATTATAGTCTTATCTGCTTGGAAGAAGCTCTTATGCTCTTCATAAAAATCACCCAAACTACGTGGATCGCCAAAACCAACTAAGACGCATGTATCATAACTCTGTGATTGTAACTTCAGGTTCAAATCTTTAGTAGCTTCAGGCCCTTGGTCTGTATCAATAAAAATGTCAATTTTACCATTTCTCTCTTCCCATTTTATTTCTTGGACTTTTGCGTTAATATTATCTAGAGTAACAACAAGACTGTTGAGGTCTTTTTGCTTGATAAAATTAATGTCTGATTCAGAGATAAGACTCTTGAATAATCCTTGTTGTAGCTGATCATCAAGGAATATACTGACTTCTTTATCAAGAGATAATAGTGAATATGCTAGACCAATTGTGGAGAAATATGCGTCTAGATCAGCTCCCTGTACTGGGATTAATAAGATTCTATTATTATCTAGCAGAAGATTGCCAATGGTTGAAGACATATTGAAATCTTATAAATGTATGGTATAACTGGGGCTAATTCTATCAGACATACATATGGAGTTTCAATCAACAAAGTAAATTTGTCCTCTAGTATTGATGAGAATCAGGATTAAGAAAAGAAAATTAAAGAAGAATAAAGTATACAAGAAATTCGCAAAACTCTTTGAGAACACTAAGTTGCTTTATACAGTGTTGATACTATTCCTAGTTGTATTGGTGGTACCCTTCTTTGTTATTTTTTTCAGATTGGACCAGAATATTGTCAAAACTAATTTAGAAGGCTATGTTAGGGATACAGAGGGTAGACCAGTCACTGACGCTAAAATCATCCTACAAGAAAAAGAAGTCACTTCCAACTCAGATGGCTATTATCAAATAGACGGACTTTTATTTGGAAATTTTGATATCCAAATTAGCAAAAATGGTTATCACACTTATGAAGAATCAATTAGTCTTAAGAGATTCAGTAACAGTATGGATTTTGAATTAGATCTCCAGGAATTTGGTGAAATGAAGATTTATCTAAAATTACCTGAGGATAGTGCATTTTTCTCTGAAGAATTCGCAATAGCAATAAACGATCAATTATTAGATGTAGAGGGTGATCTTTCTGTTGATACTGGTAAGCTGTTAACTGGAAGTTATTTACTGACTATCGTGTCACCTTTCTATGAGACTTACTCTGAAACTATCCAAGTAGACCCAGGTTATCAGGAACTTACAATCAATTTGAAACCAGCGAGTGAATTATTGGGCCAAGTGACTGATTGGTTATCAGGTAAACCAGTTGAACCAGATAGAGTTGAAATTAACACAGAAGGAAAATTTGTTGAATTAAGAAGTGATTATATAGATGGAAATAGAATCATTCTAGAGAACTTGAATGCTTCAAATAGCATCATATTAAGGATATTTAAAGATGGTTATCATACATTAGATTTTAATGTGGATCTGGAACTAGGACTAAATAATATTGGAACTATAGCTATGGTTCCAGAAGGTAGAGTTCCATTACTAGAATATTTAGATGGTAATTCACTACTTCAAGTTGCAAATTATGATGGTACAGAGCTTAAGACAATACATACAGTTGCTGGTAACTGTACATTATTTATGAGTGATTCAAGATATGCTGCTTACAGATGTAAGGATGTATATTATTTAATTGACTATATGAATGAGTATTTGACTTCCTCTATAGGTGCAGACTCTGATGAATATTCTTATGACATGTTCTCTGCTTCCATTTTCGAAGTGTATCCAAATGCAATAGATAAGGTAGTGCAAAGAACATTGACAGGAACTAAGGTAATATATTCAGAAAATGAGACTGTAACCAGTGTAGGTGCATCTAAGTCTAGTACATTAGTCTTCACGGCTAGTAATAGTGTGTGGAGTATTTCTAAGGACGCTGAGGGGCTAAAAAAAGTATCTGATGGAATATTTACAGTAGGAGATTTAAATAGAGCGGGTACAAAAGTTCTGCTTTATAACCAAGTTGGTGATAAAAATAATATCTGGTACTTAGATTTAGTCTCTGGCGAAAAAAGCAAATTGACACAAGCAGCATCAACATACACAAGTGTCAGATTTATCAACAGCGAAGAATTTGTATATTTGGATGGTACGAATCTTTATAAACAATCTGTTAACTCAGATACTCCAACTAAATTGAGAGAAGGAGTAACAGTAGTAACACCGATTTTCGACTCTACTCTATTGCATTTATTGGTAAACGAAAGGCAAGCACTCTTCAATTTAGAAACCGGTAAAATGGTTCTTACTCCTAAAAGATAAAAATCTCAAAATACTCTTTGTATGTTTTTTTAGACCTGTATAAAATGAACATACATCACTAGTTAAATATGTTTATTAATGAACTAAAAAAATTAGGTCTGTCTACGGCTGAGGCTAAGGTTTACTCTTCACTTATTAAAGATGGTGATGCTTCTGCTACACAACTTTCAAAGAGAACTTCTTTAGGCAGAACAAATGTTTATGAATATGCTTCTTCTTTGGAAAATCGTGGCTTGATAAGTCAATATGAGAAAAACTCTAAAATGTATTATAGAGTTGAGGATCCTTCTCTCTTGAAAGATATGGCGAATGAAAAATTACGACTTGCAAAAGAACTAAATGCTAGTCTTGCAGCTATCTATCCAAATCTGGAAGATATGTTCAATGTCAATTCTAGTAGGCCGATTATTAGATTCTATACTGGTGAACGCGGTTATAGAGAAGTAATGGAAATGTTTTATTTCGACAATAACGATACAGAAATAAATATTTTTGTCGAAGACTTAGATAATTATAGTCTGCCTGAGCCTAAATATCGAAGTAGCTCACAACGAAATGGATTATTTACTAAGTTATATACAAATAGTGGTGAAATTTTTGCAGAGTATGCGAAAAGAGATGAAAAAGAACATCGTAAAACACTACTACTCTCCCCTACTGTCTTTCCGATCAAAAGCAACATGATTGTTTCTGATGATAAGGTATGTTTTGGAGAAATTGAAAAGAAGAACTTCAAGGTGACGTTAATCAAAAATCTAGATTTTGCGATTATGATGAAAGCCTTCTGCAGAAGTCTATATCTTTCATAAGTGCCCTACCCTCCTCTCAGTTTAGAAAAAATTAAAACATCTTTGTTTTAATTAGATATATTTCACGTAAAATGATTTCGAAAATATATACAATTGCACTCGTTGGTTTACAGGGTGAATTAGTGGAAGTTGAAGTAGATATTCGTCCTGGTTTATTTCGATTCAATATTGTTGGTCTGCCAGATAAGGCAGTTACAGAATCAAGAGAACGAGTAGCTTCAGCGATCACCAATTCTGGGTTTGCCATGCCCAACAAAAAAATCACAGTTAATCTTGCACCTGCTGAGCTGATCAAAACAGGCTCATCTTATGACCTACCTATCGCTGTAGGCATCCTAGCAGCCACAAAACAAATTACTCCCCCACCCTCATCAGATATTATTTGGGGAGAATTATCTCTCAACGGAGATACTCGTGATACTACTGGTGCACTAGCTGTGGCTGATTCTCTTCTAAGGCTAAATCGCAATACATTTATTTTGCCAGTAATTAACGCACAAGAGGCGGGAATTATTGAGGGAATAAAACTAATACCGACCAAAAACCTTGCTATGATTGTAGATCATTATGCAGGGAAAACCAATATCATCTGGACTAGAAATAGCGAAAAATACAAAAGTCCAGAAACATATTCGTATGACTTTAAAAACATAGTAGGGCAGGAAGAAGCTAAAAGAGTATTAGAGATAGCTGCTGCAGGTGGGCATAATGTATTGCTTACAGGTAGTCCAGGATCTGGTAAAACATATCTAGCTAGAGGATTACCGAGTATAATGCCTAGGCTTTCTTATGAAGAAGTAATCGACGTTAGTAAAATATATAGCATTTCTGGTTTACTCAAGAAAGGAGAATTAGTCGCAACTAGACCATTTAGAAGCCCGCATCATACGAGCTCAAAAGTCTCTATTGTTGGAGGAGGCTCTTTCCCAAAGCCCGGAGAAGTTACATTGGCACATCGAGGAATATTGTTTATGGATGAATTTAACGAGTTTGATAGCAAAACATTGGAAGCCTTACGACAACCAATTGAAGATAAGGTAGTAAACATTTCAAGAGTTGCTGGAGCAATGTGTTATCCTGCAAACTTTATGCTCATTGCTGCACTAAATCCGTGTAAATGTGGTTATTTAGATGATGATTCTAATGACTGTATATGTTCCAGCTTTGAAATAGAGAAGTATAAAAGAAAAATCAGTGGCCCCATAATCGATCGGATTGATTTGCAGTTAAATATTAAACGAGTAGATAATGACAAATTGATTAATTTAAGTCTGGCAGAAAGTTCATCTGATATTAGAGCAAGGGTGGAAAAGGCTAGGGGAGTACAATTGAGTAGATATCAAAGCTTAGGTTATAGAGGCGTATACTCAAATAGCGATCTTACAAACACATTAATTACTAAAAATACTAAGCTTAGTATGGGCTCAAAAGAACTGCTGAGATCAAGTATGGATGCTTTAAAGCTATCTGCACGAAGTTATTTTAGAGTACTTAAAGTTGCAAGAACCATTGCTGACCTTGCCAGTGATGTGCAAATACAAGAACAGCATATTGCTGAAGCTTTGAGCTATAGATTGGAGCTGGGTAATTAAGCTATAGGTGGAAATTCACCATGGGTACTTAGATATTTATCCAATTCTTTATTCTTCCAAATATTTTGCGGATTGGAAATATAGGTTACGAATAGAACACCATCTAAGTGATCAATTTCATGCTGAATTACATGGGAGAAAAATCCATTTGCCTCAAGCGTTTTTTGCTCACCGACTGGAGTTGTAAATTCTACTTCGATATCTAATGGCCTATATACGGGACCAAATAATTGATCATCTCCAACACCAATGCTTAGACAACCTTCCCAGAATACAGACTGTACATCAGATTTTGAAGTAATAACTGGATTGATCATAACTTCCCAGAGTTCATTATCTGAGATAGTATCTTCACCATTTTTATCTTCTAAATCAGTTCGTCTACAAATACATACTCTTTGAAGGACACCAATTTGCGGTGCTGATAATCCAGCAGTTCCTTGCTTCTTATCCAAGCAAGTATCGAGCATATCCCTGATAAGTGCTTTAGTATCCTCTGAATTAATGTCAGCTACTGGTTCTGATTTGGTAGTTAGAATATCAGATCCTATCTGTAAAATCTCTTTAACCATAGAATTTCCTCGTTAATCTAATAATGCTATAATATAAGCGTGTGGCTCATTTTAACACACCACGTTTACACATGCTATATGAGGTTTTACGTGAAATGTATTTCGACACAAAATTAACTAAATACCTATGAAGATTCTATTTATTGGAGATATTTCTGGTAGACCAGGAAGAGAAACAATTAAAAGTGTTTTACCTGAAGTGCAGAATAACATCCAACCTGATCTCATAATTGCTAATTGCGAAAATGCAGCTGGTGGTCGTGGAATTACAAAAGAAACCTTAAACGAACTCCAAGGATCAGGGATAGATTATTTTACTTCTGGGGAACATGTGTGGGGTATAAGACAATTTAGAGATGATCTGTATGACAGTGAACTACCTATTGTTAGGCCATATAATTACGAACAAACAGACACATTACCTGGTAAAGGCTTTGATGTTTTAGATCTTGGGAGTAAGGGTCAAATAATTATCGGAAGTCTAATAGGGCAAACGTTTATGAGAGAACCTGTACGAAGTCCATTCTGGATGTTTGATGAGATGTATAGAGAATTAGAGTCACGAGATGATCTAGATCTTGAGTCAACACCATTCATATTAGATTTCCACGCAGAAGCAACCTCAGAAAAAGTAACTTTAGGAAATTACGTAAAAGATAGAGTATCAGCTGTTTTAGGTACTCACACTCATGTCGCTACTGCAGATAATAGGCTTATGGGGAAAACAGCTTTTGTAACTGATGTTGGAATGGTTGGTCCTCTTGATGCATCGCTCTGGGTTGAGTTTGAGTCAGTTACTCATAATTTTAAATATCCATATAAAGAACAATTCAAAATGGCAGAGGAGGGTAGGAGAGTATTTAACAGTGTTGTAGTTGAAATAGAGGGTAAAGAAGCAGTATCTATTACCAGATTTGATAAGGTTATTGATTAAAAATTTAGAAAATTTTAAGAAAGTTTTGTCTAGTTTCTGTTGAGTTGATGTCTCTTTATACATATAAACACCCTCTAGTATTGTGTCAGCAATATCCTAAACAGGCTAATTATTAAGCTAAATATAGAAAAGTATTGATTTGTCAAGCTTTACAGGTCTACTTAAACTATACGTCAAGTAACGCCATTGTTTATGGTGCGGAAACCCCTGCTAGCAAAGTAAATGCTTGACAATTATTGCGAGATGGTGCAGACTATAAGCATATTCCGAAAGGAATAAATCTAAAAAGAAAGGATATACTACAAATGAACAAAGGTACACTTGTAGACCACGTTGCAAGCAAAACTGGTCTAACTAAAAAAGCTGCACAAGATGCTCTAGAAGCATTCATGGAAGCAGTAATGTCTGCAGTTGCTAATGGCGACTCAGTTACTTTAACAGGTTTCGGTACATTCAAAGCTTCTAAAAGAGCTGCTAGAAATGGAAGAAACCCACAAACTGGTGAGGTTATTCAAATTCCAGCAAGAACAGTTCCTGTATTCAGACCTGGTAAAGAGTTCAAAGAAAAAGTTAGATAAAAAAAATTCACAATTTTTTGAACAAGACCCTGTACTTTTGTACAGGGTTTTCTCTTGGAGATAAGTGTTGTCAGAGTTATAATTACTTCATCATGAAGAGGATAATAATTAATAGTACAAATAGATCTGAAGCGATAAAAGAAGCAGTGGCAGTCTTGAATGCTGGCGGTATTGTAATTTTCCCTACAGAAACATGTTATGGAGTAGCAGCTAATGCTACAAACCAGGACTCAGTAGACAAGATGTTGGCCTACAAGCGTAGACCAGAAGGTAAAGCAATTTCTATAGCTGTGAATTCACCAGAAATGGCAGCTAAATATGTTTCTGCCAATAGCTCTGCCTTGGATGTATATGATAAGTTTTTGCCTGGTCCAGTTACGGTAATATCTAAATCACTTGGTAAAGTGGCAAAAGGATTGGAGGCAGAAAACGGTACACTTGGAATTAGAATTCCAGATTACCAGCTTGCATTAGATCTAGTTACAGAGTTGGGTGGTCCCATATCTGCTAGTTCTGCAAATTCTAGTGGGAAAAAGACACCTTATACAATTGAAGATATTCTAGATAATCTTTCTAAAAAACAGAAAGGTCTGGTAGATCTTATACTTGATGTTGGAGAGCTAGTGCACAATCCACCCTCAACAGTTATTGATACTACAAAGATGAATATGCAAGTACTCAGGGAGGGCAGTATACGGTTAGATGATAAGCATGAGGAATTTGATATTGAATCAGCTGAAGAGATGCAAGAACTTGGCGAAAAACTTATACTCCAACAACAGGACTCATATATTATTAAGCCTCTCTTAATATTATTCAATGCTGATTTAGGTGCTGGTAAAACTCAATTTACTAAAGGAGTAGCTAAAGGTTTAGGGATTACGGAAGTCGTAACATCCCCTACTTATACGCTTATTGAGGAGTACCCGTACAAAAACGGAAAACTTATCCATTTTGATGCATGGAGAATAGAACGTATAGAAGAATTGGAAGATCTTGAGATTGAGAAAGAAATAAAACCAGGAAACGTAATAGTAATTGAATGGGCAGGTGCTACAGCAAGCTTTTTCGAAGAGTTTATTAAAAATCAAGATGTAGATTTTATTGAAATCCATATCGATTACACTTCACTTACAGCAAGAAAGGTAAAAATATTCCAATAGAAATGCGAATTAAATCCGAAAATACAAAAATAATAATGGGAATCGATACTTCATGTGATGAAACTTCTGTTGGTATTGTATGTGGAACCAAAATTCTGTCAAACATTGTTTCATCACAAGTTGAACTACATAGAAAATGGGGTGGGGTAGTACCCGGTATTGCGAGAAGAGCTCATAAAGATATGATAGATAATGTTGTTAAAGAGGCTTTAAAAAGAGCTAGTATTAACTATAAGCAAGATATTACATATGGCTCTCTAGATGCTATTGCAGTGACACAAGGTCCTGGATTGGCTATTGCATTAGAAGTCGGGATTACAAAGGCAAAAGAGATTTCACTTGAAAACAATATTCCGTTGATTGCAGTGAACCATATGGAAGGTCATTTGTTATCTTCGTTAGCAGCTAACTTAAATGACGAAGCTCCACTTGTATTAACAGAAAAAGACTTTCCTGTTATTGGATTCTTGATTTCTGGAAAACACACACAGATTCTTGAGATGAATAACTTTGGAGAATATCAAATCATAGGTGATACATTGGATGATGCTGTGGGAGAAGCTTATGATAAGGTTGCAAGAATGATTGGGCTAGGGTATCCAGGTGGTAGAGTGCTAACAGAATTCGCTAAGAAAGGTAATCCTGATGCATTTGATTTCCCTATCCCCTTGAAAGGCGATCCGCGTTTATCATTTAGCTTTTCCGGATTGAAGACTGCAGTTTTTTATACAGTAAAGAAAATTGAAGAAGAACATTCCTCATTAACTCAAACACAAGTCTATGATATTGCAGCAAGCTTTGAAAAGTCAGCCATCTTACATCTACAAGATAAACTACGTAAAGCATTAGAAAGCAAGAGTTACTCAAAACTATTAGTAGGTGGAGGTGTAGGAGCTAGCCCCAAAGTAAGAGCTGGACTTAGAGAAGTAGCAAAAGAGTACGATTTAGAAATATTCTTTCCTTTTGATAAAAGACTTTATGGTGATAATGGAGCTATGATTGCTATTGCTGGATATTATAAAGCTTTGAGAGGTGAATTCTGGCAAGATAGCTTTGATGCTCTCGATAGGGTGCCTAGGCTCTCTTTGCAAAAAATAGAGGAGTAGTGGTGTTAAGAGTATACTCTTTGTAATTGCTAAACCCTAGCGTTTAACATAGATGGAATCTCTCCTAATTTATTAGCAGCAGTATAAACTAGCTCAGCAAAATGGTCAGCTTGTGACTGATATTCATCACCAAATGTTCTATACATGTCCATGATTCGTTCTAATGCTGACAAACGTAGAATGGCTTCAGGATAGTTATTAGGATCAAGTGTATCGATAGCAACTATCATTGCATCTATTGAACATTCAAGTAATTCTATACTTGGTCCATCATCATATATTGGTGCTTGGGCTAATTCATCACTATCTAATGAGTTATAGTAGGTATTGAAAAACAAAACAGCATTGGGTGCCCCATACTCTGACCCTAGCGTTGCAAGAAAATTTTCAAGATATGCATCAATAGCGTTGTCAGAAGATTGTAACCATGCGGAGGTTTCTTGTAGTGCGACTAGCTCAAGCGTAAAGTCTGAAAATGCCCTCCAGCTAAATGTTGTATATGAACTACTCATACCATCTATACACTGTTCCAGTGATTTTTCTGGATCTAGGCTATAGCGATATCCTTCGGTAAGTAGTCTTCTAACAAGTAAGTCTTGTGGTGTTGTGCCAGTAGACAACAATTGACCTAACTCAAACTCAAGTTGATCAAGATAAACCTCTGGAGAAATCTCTTCTACTAACATATCGTTATATGCTCTGGAGAGTCGAAGGACTAGTTCTTGGTTATTTGTAGTAGGTTCAGTAGCTCTTAAAATAATCGGTTCTTCTCGGAATTGATTAGATTCTAATATCGAGGTTACAAAAGTGTACATAAGATCAGGATCATCATAATGTACAGCAGCTTCCCATGCATTTTGATAGTCATCTGATAAGTTAATAGAAGCTCCACTCTCAGCCATGATAGTTGCTAGAGTAGTTCCATCTTGTGTAATTGAGTCCTCAAAAAATGCCGCATATTCCCAGAACACGTAATGTTGAGAATAAAAGTCTGTTGCTCTCTTGAACATAAACTGAAATCTGGAGAAAGCGTGGCTCAAAAACCCTTGATGGTAAACATTATTAGTGCCGTTAAGCGTTTGGCATAATTGGGTTCCAATAAATGCTCTATCTCTCGCTTGTTGTGGGTTGAGTTGCTCAGACATTGGTCCAAAATGTTAATTTGGAGCAGGTGAGCGATTATATCATAGGTATTTCGTATGTAAATACTTTAGGCTTGGCAATTTGGGCAGTAATATACGCTTCTGTTTTGGATACGGATCTTTTTAATAGGTGCATTGCATGAAAAACAAGGCTCATCTTCACGGGCATATACTTTAAGTTTCACATTGAACTCGCCGTAGCCTCCGTGCATATCTTTGTAAGATTTATCAATCAGAGTTGTGCCTTTATGGGTAATTGCCATATTTAACACTTCTTTTGTTTGATCAACTATTAAGGGAAAGGTGATGAGAGGCACTTGATCGCTAGGTAGAGTAGGGGATAACAATGCTCTGTGAAGTATTTCGTTTGCATAAATATTCCCAATACCAGCTACCACTGATTGATCCATTAGTGATGAATATATATTTTTCTTTCTATTTTTTAGCTTATCTGACAGATATTTTGAATCAAAGCTATCAGCAAGTGCATCGGGTCCTAATCTACTAAGGCCTTTATGGTTATCACCAGGGTTTATATATTCGAAAGTAGCAAATCTTCTAATATCAATAAAGTTAAAGATACCACCTTCTTCAAACTCTAATTGTAAACGATTATGCTTATGTTCAAATGGCTCGTCAGTGACAATAAATCTACCACTCATCCTTAGGTGTGCAACAATTCTACTGCCATCATTTAAATGAAATATGATGAATTTTCCATGTCTAGTTATGTCGGTTATCTGCTTACCTATTATCTCTTTTGAAAACAATTTTGGATCTATTGGTGCAATAAGTCTCAGGCCTTCCTTTGTCACCGTGAAAGATTTGATAGTCTTGGATAAAACGAATGGTTTTATCTGCGTTATGAATGTATGGACTTCTGGTAGTTCTGGCATAATGATTAATATTCTCTAGAATCATAGCATAAAGACCTTATTGAGATTCATTATCACCCCTAGATCTATTAGGGCTTCATTTTTTGGCTAATTTAATAGCAATACTCACAATAAGAATAGTGAAAATTATTGCAGCAATTTTTGAAATGATATTATCTACTCCATATTCGTCTATATTTCTACCTATGAAATAAATTGATGCTACGTAGGGTATACTCAGCATTGTTACAAATGTGGAGATAGTTGTTGCTCTATATTTAGAATCGATATGCTGATTGATTGTATCCGAAGATATTAGTTCATAAAATGGATAGAAGAAGTTTCTAAGCACCAAAAAGCTACCCCCAGTTATGAGCCCCAGTTGTGGTGAAATAATTGTAGTAACAATCATCACTGAACTAGTTGTCCAAAATAATGCTTTTTGTGAAAATCTTTTGCGAAGAACTGGATAGTAGGCAGCTCCAATAGCAGAAATGATAGGGACTATTGCGTAAATTATTCCTAGCTGTCCTTCAGAAAATCCAAAATCTAGAGCAAGAGCAGGATCGACAACCTCTATGAGTATAACGGCAAGTGAGAAGCTAGCTAATATCTGAATGAGAAATAACTTATCAATTTTCTTGCTGAATAGTTCATGAAATCCTTGTTTGGTTTGCTCCACATAATTTCTTAAGGAGAATTTCTCGGAATCGATCTCAGGTTCTTTTAGCCAAATGATCATTATCATCCCAATGAAGTAAGCAAATGAAGTGGCAAAGAACGGTAGAGAATTGTTTAGCTTATAGAGATACCCCCCGATAAAACTAGCACTAGCCATGAATAATAATGAATTTCGTTTTATGACTGATAAAGTTTTCTCATATTCATTTTCAAGATTAATTGATTTCAAAGAGTCATAGATCACTGCTTCTGCTGTTCCAGAATAGAGTGAGCCTCCAATGCCCATAATGAAAACAGAAACGACAAGATAACTAGTAGATTGAGCAAAACCCATCAAAAGATTACCTGTACTTGCTAACATAAATGCGAACATTAATGTTTTCTTTTTACCGAAGAGGTCTGAAAATGCTCCTGTTGGGATTTCTAAGAAGAATGCCAGACTAGCCCAAGTTGTTTCGATCAAACCAATTCCAGCGTAATTGGTAAACTTAAGGTAGTACAGGAGCCATACTCCTAGCCAAAACCACGTTTGAAAGAGGGGAATGATTAC
>JAGQLK010000060.1 GCA_020429485.1 Candidatus Dojkabacteria bacterium
GCCAGTTCCAATTTACCGGAAAAGTTCCTATCCGTTCTGAGTAGGTGTGGAAGGTGATAGTGTATATATTGCTATCCTGTAATTCATCAGTTCCTTCATTCACACTTACTTTTGGGATTCCGTTGAAACCACAAATGAACTGAGTTATGACTAGTCCGTTGCAATTTCCATCATCAGTCCAGAAATGAACACCGTTGGGAAAGCCATCATAGTCCTCAAGCGTTGCTGCAAAGGAAAAATAACTTGCATCACCTCGTTGTGAGAGTGTGAGTACATGTGTTGTTGTTATTCCAACCTCTGATTTGTAAGGGTTTTCGGCTAAGACTTCGACTAGCTCAGGTTCTGGTCCAACTGTCATGGTAATTGTTGTAGCATACTGCCATCCAGATGCATAAACTGCTTCTGCCTGTGCACGGACTTCATATGGACCATTTGCCCAACTTGGAATCTCAATTTGAAAAGATGTTGAAGTGCTTGAAATGATTTGTGACCAAGTCTCAATAATGATATTTCCTCTATGCCAACCGTAATGAAAGTGGACAGGAAATGAAGCATCTTGATTCACATCAACTTGATAAGTCACAACTTGGCCTGGTGTGCCTTGGGTTGGACCTGAGAGATAGACGTATGTCACTGGCTGCCCATCTGCGGATACTGTCTTAGTCTTGCTTAGGGAGAATATCAGAGTCCCTAATGTCAGCAAAGCTAAGGTTATGGTCAAAAGTAATGTCGCTGCTTTTTTTGTAAGCATCTTTCACCTCCACATCATTTTTCTCACTAGAATAAATAATGTAGATAGCTGGCCTGTTGATTTCAATAAGTGATCAACTACCAGAGTTCTTGCCTAGGGCAAGGGTGAACACCAGTTGTGTCATGAACTCCAATCCAGTCCGATTGCAATACTGCAAAGGCTGGTTATAGAAATAATACTGGGTTTTACTCTTTCAGATACCCTTTTTACTCTTACTTAAGTCTTTACTAAAGTCTTCCGGACTTGATCCGTGATCTAACTTTAATTTCGCTAGATCCTGAAACAAGTTCAGGATGACCTAGCAAGAGCAAAAAGGATATCTGAATAGATACTATTCTACCTCTTCGGTTGTAAAGATCGTTGCTCAAAGGAGCATTAGTAATTAATCTTATCTGATATAACTACTATATCTCTAAACTGATTGCGATTATAAATAGTCAAATAAAAATTAATAAAGTAATTAGAGAAAAAGCCTACTTATTAGTATAATTGGGATATGAAACACGTTTTACAGATTCCAAAAAGAATAGGTATGGGTATGATAAGGGTTTATCAAAAGACCTTATCTACAGATCATAGTTTTTGGGCGCAACCGGAGAAAGTTCGAGTTTGTATTCATTATCCTAGCTGTTCACAATATACATATGAAGCAATAGATAAGCATGGATTAGTGAAGGGAAGTATAATGGGTGGAGCAAGAATTATGAGATGTAATGGGTTAAATCCTGGTGGATATGATCCTGTTCCTGATAAATTCTCAATAAGGAGTAACTACAAAGACCCTAATAGTGACGAATAAGTCCAACTACTCTTCCTTGTAGACTAAAGCTTCTATAGCTTTTTATTTTTATTTTAGTATTTGCAGGCTTAAAAACAGTTCTGTTATTTTCTTTGATTACTTTTCCTAAAGTAATTCTATCTCCAACAATTTTAGCGATAATGAGCGACTTTGCTTTAATGGTTTTGCCTTGATGCTCAACTGCGATTACGGTATCTCCTTCGAACAAGCCAAATTCCTCCATGTTTTTATTTGCCACAATTACAGCATAATGTTTCCCTGACTTGGCTAGCATACTCTTGTGAACAAGAATATTTTTTGAGGGTCTAATTTTTTTAAGCTGATCCTTACTATTAATTGCTCCTAGAATAGGCAGTTCAGTGAACTCTGATTTACCAGCGTCTGGTTCTATAGTCCTGATACTTCGTGCCTGGTTTATTTCTTTATGAATATATCCTTTCTCCTGTAAGTTTTGAATATGTTCATGAACAGTTGAAATCGCTGACAGTCTAAAATGTTTTTTGATATCTTGAAGAGAAGGAGAATATCCCTTAAGTTCATTGAATACCTTTATGTACTCTAAAATTTCTTTCTGTCTCTTGGTTAATGGTGGAAACATAGTACTAGTTAACTTATAAATATTATAGCCGAATCAACTCCGAAAATCTAGTGTTTCTATTGTTTAACAACTTGGCCATTAATTAGTTCCCAAGTATTAGTCAATGAGCCTTCAACTGTCTGATCGGTTTCATTTATTATTATTTTTACAGCATCGGGTCTAGGTGTAGTAATTTCAAGTTTTGAAAGTGCACTCAATTCTAATATCTCACCGACTGGTAGCACATTTGCGGTTGTAATTTCTCCATCAATCTTTACTTCTACGTATGCTTCCCTATCAACAATTTCTACCAAGATATTCATTGCAGAAGTTACTTGAGTAGGTGTTATTGTTGTAGTTATATCTTCATCAGTTCCTGTAAGGTTACCTTCTTTAATTATCTTGAGTGAAATTTCAGATACTTTACCAAATTGACTTTCTGCTACAAGAGTAAATGTATTAAGCCCATCATCCAGATTAAAATCTTTAATAAATTGTTCAAAGTTATTGGTTTCGAATTGCTGACCATTAATTGTAAGTTCTGATCCTACTTCAATATTACCTATAATTCTGATGCTGTCTTCTGAAGTTTCGAATACACCTTCCTCACCGTTATTTAACTCTATAGGTGCGCTTATGCTAAGTTCTGGCTCTTGAAGGATACTATTAATATTTGTACCTATATAAATAACTGTAAGGATTATTGCGGAAACAATAAGCCCTAAAATAACCTTACCTGGTGTAAGGTCTAAATTCACTAATGCTTTAGTAGCTTTGTTGGAGTTATCTATTGTAGGTTCTTTCTGTTGGTATTCTCTTTCTCTTCGGTACATTGCTAGTGCACGTTTTTGATTTACATCCAAGAATTTAGCGTAATTCTTAAGAAATCCCTTTAAATATACTTCAGATGGGAAAGAACTATAGTCGCCATTTTCTAGAGCCTGTAAGTACTTTGCGCGAATTTTAGTAATTCGAGCTACATCTTCAATACTCAATCCACGGTCTTTGCGACGATCTTTTAGTAGGTTACCAATTGTTCTTAGCTCAAATGCAGTCTTAATCATAAGTTAGGATATTTTCTGGAAGTAAAATGATGCAATACTGAGTAGTAAATCTTAACATAGAAGTTTTGGATTTCAAAAGATTTCAGGCTTAATCAAGAATTTAGAGAAAGTTAAATTTAAAAGTGTAATATTTTTAAAGTTCGCCAGAATTATATATTGCATGTAGGAGTACATGTAACATATAGAGCCATATACAGGGCGGTGATTTACATTAAACTGCGTTATCCATTTGGAGCAGTGGTTAATAGCAGGTAAGTCCCGCCCTGTTATGTATTTAGATATTAACTGTTAAAGAAGAATAGAAGGTACTTGAATAGTAACCTCATTACTAGTAATTCCGCAGCTCTGGGTTCCACCTTGTACTACTTTTTCACAAACTCTCACATCATATGTGACACCACCTAATAGGTTAATAATATTATATGATAGTCCGGTTACAGGTAAGTTATTTAATGCAGGGTAGAGGAGTGGATTTCCAGATGTAACTTCGTACATTACAATAAATTCATCCGAGTTATCAAAACCCTGATTATTACTCCAATCCAGGCTGATTAATAGAAGACCAGTATTTGCCTGTAAAGTAATGTACCTGTTATCAGGAGTTGGCGTTGGTTGGGAAGGGGAGTTTGTTGGTGTGGGTGTATTATTCCCCCCTGAATTATTTGAGGCATTAGATTCAGCTTCACTTCCTGTTGAGTTATTGAGGCCCTCAAGAGTTCTAGTAATAAATAGTACTTGTTCAGTACTATTGCCTAACTGATCAATAGTCTCGATAGTAATTTCATTTATTCCTTCGATTAGATTTATATCTATAGAAAACGTCCCATCTGAGTTTGTAACTTCGATACCATTTATAATTATTTTGGCATGTACATCACAACTTCCAGTTAGTGTTAACTGCTCTTGATCTGTGAATGAGTTGTTAGTTAGGTCAATTATTGTTTCTTCTTCTAGGTTGAGAACAGGAATTATGTCCGCATCTTTCTCAAAGTTCCATTGAACAAATGAGTCTGATAATAATTCGTCTAGATTAAATTTTTCAAGTGTATAGCTATTACCTGTATCAGTCTTAGTAAACTTATATCCAGATGTAACAATGCTTTCTGTCTGGCCATCAGTTGCTTTTAAGCTTCCTTCAAAGACATAGATTCCTTGCTCATCATATAGATTTCTCATTAGATACCTGGCGCTACCTTGATAGGATACGTTGTCCAGGGTAACTACTAGTTTAGTATCCGCTATTGAATATATGCTACCTTTCAAGCCACTTATTTGTTGTTCTGACTCTGATACATCAACAACTTTAAGCTCGGACAGAGAGTCAAGCCGGATAATACTTCCTGTATCTGAATCTAGACCTGCATATGAATCTGCTGTTGTGTTAAATAATGCACCTGGGATTATCCGATCACCAACCTCTGCCTCTTCCCAACCATTTCCAATATCCCAGCCAGCCGTACCATCTATCTCTGTAACAACTAGTGACTTATTGGCCACAGCTAAGTTAGCTGAATTAGATGAACTGTTTCTAAAGTTAGGATTGAATAGAAATAATAGAACAAGTCCAATAACAAATAATCCAACTGTAGCTAGTGCAGGTACTTTAGTAAAAAGACTAAAGAAAGTAGGCTTCTTTTCTGTGAAATTTAAATAACCTTCCACAACCTGTTGCTCTATTTCATTTTGGAATTTTTGAGCCATTGCTTGAACTTCTGTATTCGGAGCCTCTGTGTCTCTGAAAAAATCCTCGATTTTACTTGTTTTAGTTTGTTTTTGGCTTTGCATATATAAGTAATACTTTTTTATACATTATAAATTTCACTTTCTGGATACAATTTCATGTATTTCTTTTTGAAAGATTTCAGAGCTCTATGTAGAACTACAGCTACATGAGAAACTTCAATTCCTAATGATTCTGCAATCTCACTATTACTCAGATCAGTATAGAACTTGAGATTAATAATCTGTTGATAGCGAGGTTTAAGTTGACTGAGTACATTCTGAGTTCTCGTACGCTTCTCTAATTTAGCAATATCTTTAGTGTAGTCGATATTCTCTGCATGATTTGACTCATTTATGTTATATGCTTTTCTTTCGTTCTTTTTATAGAAATCGTAAATCTTGTTATTTGCGATTTTATACAACAATGATCCAAGTCGTAACCCTCTCTCAATATCAAAATTCTTGATATTCTCAATAGAGGCTAGAAATACTTGTGCTGTAATATCTTTCGCTTCATCTGGAGTAGGGACTCTGTTATATACGTATGCAAATATTTTCGGATAATAGATCTGATAAAGCCCCCTAAATGCACCTATATCGTCTTTTGCTTGTTGTATTAATTCTAATTCGTCCTGTAAGTTCATCACATATAGAGCAGTGAATGCTAATTACATCTTGTCGAAAGTATCTTGTATTGCCTTAGTTATTTTCTCTGGGCTATCATTCTTATCGAATAACATCTCTTCACCTACAACTACTTTTACTTTTCCTATTTTGTGTGGTCTACCATACTTTAACCAATCCATAATACCCATTTCCCCAACACCCATTGGTGGTGGAATCATGATTTTGTCATAGCCTTTTACTTTTACAGGAAGAATAGGAACATCCAATTCATCTGCTAGAAATCCTATTCCAGTTTGAAAAGGATCCTCAGTTCCTTGAACTCTTTGGATAGTTCCTTGTGGAGCAAGAATTACATACCTATCATCATCTAATAAGTCCGAAACTATTTGTGATTGTTGAATTAATTGCCCGCCTGTTTGATCAAGAGGGAATGATCCTCCTAGTTCCATTAATCTGCTAATTAATTTGTTGGTCCAGAACCCCTGAGCAGCAAGACCGACGGCCTTGTGTGGCTTGCCAACAACCCTCATTAATACTAAGAAATCAAATAATCCAGGATGATTGTAGATAACAATACGACCACTCGGGTCAAATCGATCAAAGCTCTCAGGTGCTTCTAATTCTATCTTTATAAACAGTGCCTGCAGAGGTAGGACTATGAATTTCATAATCAAATATCTTATTGAATCCCAGAATTTATTGTATTGCCAGGTAGGGAAGTGTGGTGCTGAAAGTGCTTTGACTTCAGCGTCCTTAACCATATTCTTTATATCTGATACTGATGTTTGAGCATTAATTTGTACTGCATCAATAACTATTCCCATATTCTCTTCTACTACTGCGGTTAGTTCTGCTCTTAACAGAGAGTCCATATCAAGGTCAGAAGTAAGAATCATGTCGTCTTTTATGTCCTTACGATCTTTTTTACTTACTAGACTAATCACATCATAGATATCCATTTGAGAATTGGCTGCTGTTTCAACCTCAACCTCAGTATTTTGGCCAGTTTCTCGATTAGCAATTATTACTTCTTTAACCTGTCTTCTGTTAATTTTCAGTGTATGAGTTCTTGGGAAGTCATCATTTTTCCATATAGCATATTCTTGAATCTGTTGTTTTGACTCTAGTTTCTGGTTTATTTCTTTAACAATTTCATCAATACGTTCCTCATCTTCTTTATTTTTTAGAATAAAGATACCAAAGATCTTATCTGCACCACTATCATCTAAACCAATTACGCATGAAGTTGATATTGCATGATGCGCGTTGATTTTCTTTTCTAAATCCTCAACAAAAACATTCTCTCCATTTTGAAGTACAAGTTTGAAAGTATCTCGACCTATTATTCTTAAATACTTTTCTGGAGTAATCTCACCAATGTCACCGGTTTTGTACCA
>JAGQLK010000061.1 GCA_020429485.1 Candidatus Dojkabacteria bacterium
ATGCTTTTGATGAGTCCAATAGGTGTTTTACCTGAGACCTTGTACTTCTCATACTCTGAGTCAAGATGCTCAATAGTGTTAGAATAGTCACTTTCATAATTAAAAGAGGAATTTTGGTAAATAATCGGATCACAAAGATTTTGTTCATAGGTACCATTATCATTACTATGCAAAAACAGTATTACATTTTGTTCTAAAAAATATGTATCACCCCAATGCGATGGTAGATGAACAATTATATGATCGGGTATTTCTTGTTTCCATGATTTATTGACCTTAATTAGATAATAATCATCTGATTTACTTTTGGTAATGTACCCCTGAACAATAACGTCTGAATATTCTGCTGTCTCGTCAGGGGTAGCTACATAGCAATCTAATGCATGAGCCGATAAGTTACCTGTTATGGCTTGAACAGCTATAACGAAGCAAAATACTAAAACCGTAGAAATAAGCTGTTTAATAAATAGTTTTATTTTCATGACTTTTGAAAGTAATATCATGTAAAACTGCTAATTACGGGAAAAGTCACAATTTGCTTAGGAGTATAGAACTGAGGATATGCGAGTCACTAGCTCTAGACTTCACTTGGTTCAGTAAGAGCTTAGTACAAGCCATCCCACATATATTGACTAAGTTATAAAACGAACGGAGGATGTGGGATTCGAACCCACGTGTCTAATAAAAGACCAGCCGATTTCGAGTCGGAGCCGTTGTGACCGCTTCGGTAATCCTCCTGGTAGTACATTATACATCTTTTTCATTTAGGGATAATCATAGTAAAACTGTTGATTGTCTTTAAATGGATAATTCTCTAATATTAACTATTAGACATATTGCTTATGAAGAATAAATCACTTCGAATTTTACTTGCTACAAATAGTATGGTCCTAATATCTGTAGCGATGCTTGGGCCAATTTATGCAATTTTTATTGAGAAAATAGGTGGTGATATTTTAGATGCCAGTTTCGCATATGCACTATTTGCTATCTTTGCTGGCGCTACTACTTTTATTTCTGGGCGGTTTGCTGACAAAATTAAGGAGAGTGAGTTAATTGTGGCCTTAGGATATTTATTAATATCAGTTGGCTTTGCTGGATATATTTGGGTAGATAGCATGGCTACACTTTTTATAATTCAGATACTCATTGGAATTGGAGAAGCTATATATTCACCTGCATTCGATACGCTCTATTCCAGACATCTTGATTCCCATCAAGAAGGAAAAGAGTGGGGTATGTGGGAATCGATTAATTACTTTACTATGGGGACAGGAGCATTATTTGGAGGTATTTTAGTAACTAGCTTTGGATTTAATGTAATGTTTGCAGTTATGAGTATGTTAAGCTTGGGAAGCGCTATGTATATAATTCGTCTACCTCGAAATGTTCTGTAGTAGTTTTTATCTTAGTTCTTGATTTAGGCTTCTAACTGAACCATCTTCTAAATTCACGTAGTACCAATCAAATGTTGCAGTATGCGTTGGTGTCAGCTCAAAGACATGAACAATAAAATCAGGATGTTCAAATCCGTCAACTTTAATTACAGGTCTACCTCCAGTTATGCTAGAAGTACCATTAGGCCCATTAAATAATTCTAGCCACTCTTGTACTTCAGGCAAATTGTAGACAACATCAAAAGCATCATTTCGATCAGCAATAATAGTTGTATGTATTCCTGCTACAGATTCAGATCCGGCTCGTTTGCTATGAGATAAATGGTTGATTGTGATCTGTGCACTACTGATATTTATATAGCTCAATAAAAACAAAAATAGCATTGAGCTAATTAGAAAATTTTTCATGAAAAATATTTTAAGTTTAATAGTAATAGTTTACCAGAATCTGAATGCCTAGTTAAGTATCTAGAAAGGTGCCACAGGAACTAGTTCCTGACCACTCCAGCAATCTCTTCAATAGCAATAAGTCCAAAGTTTGAGTGACGAGAATCTAATGAGATGATTCTATTGTCTCCCATTACAAAGTACTGATTACTACTTAGCTGAAATGTAACTGGTTCTCCTGGCGCGGGAACAGTAATAGTGTCTGGTTCAAGATATGGTTCAGACAAAAGTGAGTCATCAATATACACTTTGTCGTTCAATAACTCTAATTTTTCACCTGGTAATCCGATAACTCTTTTTACATAACTTACCCCATTTCTATCTATGACAACCACGTCTCCTCTCTGTATTGAAACAAACTCTGTTTCAATTGTGAAAGTATCACCATCAGAGTATGTGGGCTCCATAGAAGCACCATCCATTTGATATGTATTTAATATCCTATCTGTATTACTAAATACAAAAAAGAATAGTAAAGTAGACATCATTCCGCAGAAGAGGAGTAGGGCGATTGAACCGAAAATTATTGTTTTTTTCATAATGAATTTAATTCTTATTTAGTTAATTATAAAAAAGATCATTTCAAATGTTAAGAACTTACAGTAATTTTGCTAAAATCAGTTAAATAAATATTCATATGCTTCCATACAAAGACGAAAATAAGCTGAATTCATTTCCAATAGTGACTATTTTGCTAATAATTTTAAATGTAGTGATATTCACATACTCGTTAGTAATAGGCTTTGAAGATACTGTATTGAACTATGGATTTATTCCGAGAGATTTTACGCTATTTGATTTAGCATCATATAAGAATATTATAACTTCAATGTTCCTGCATGGAAGCTGGTTACATCTTATTGGAAATATGATGTTCTTATACATCTTCGGGGATAACGTAGAAGATAAACTCGGAAAAGTCTTTTTCATAATCGTGTACTTGTTGGGAGGCATATTTGCAGCACTTGCACAGTATCTGACAAATACATCTTCAATAATACCTATGATTGGTGCAAGTGGCGCTATCTCAGCACTTTTAAGTTCATATATTATTTTCTTTCCTCATGTACAAATAAAGATGATCTATTTCTCAACGAATGGGCAATTTGGAACTAGTGATATGACATCTAAGTACTTTTTATTATATTGGTTTGCTTTTCAGATTTTTTCTACAATCGGTTCTTTCTCAAGTGATATTCAAGGAGGTACAGCATACATGGCCCATGTCGGTGGATTTCTTTTTGGGCTATGTACAGCGTTGCTGATAAACAAATTTGAATTATTTGGCATGCATAAAAATAGATTACACGAATTTGATACAAAATGATTGATACATCTCTTTATTCACAAATGAAGTTTGTATATCCATGGCGGAAATACCAGAAAATGATTCTGGATAAATTTTCAGATGAGAATGGATTAACACAAAACAAGCTTCACTTAGTAGCTCCACCTGGATCAGGTAAAACAATAGTTGGTTTAGAACTGATTAGAAGATCTAATCGACCTGCTGTTATATTTTCGCCTACATCAACGATTCAGGTTCAATGGCAAGATAAGGTGAATTTGTTTCTTAAAGAGAGCGAATATGCTTTAGGTAATGATATAGCATCCAAAGACCCGCATAATCTCAGACTAATCAATACATTTACTTATCAGCTTGTTTCTTCACCTAGTGAAAATAAAGAGTTTATTGTTGAGCTTGCAGAGCAAGAATGGAGTGAATCATTGATAAAGGAAAGTGTTGTTGTAAGTGAGGAAGATGCTATTAACAGAATTAGAGAAATACAGAAAAAGAATATTACTCAATATGAAAAAAATCTCTCAAAATTCTACAAAAAATCAAAAGATAAATTATTAGCTGATCCTGAATTTGCAACCAAAGACATTTTACACCCCAATGCTGTGAAGCTGATTGAAGAACTTGTGAGAATAGGTGTGAAGACAGTTGTGCTAGATGAATCACATCATTTATTAGATTATTGGGCAGCAGTTCTTAAGGTGCTTCTAAAAGAGATAGGGGACTACAATATAATAGGCTTAACAGCAACACCACCACTTGACGCGGACAAAGATGAAATGGAGAACTATCATTCATTATTAGGTGATATAGATTTTGAGGTGCCAACTCCTGCTGTAGTTAAAGAAGGCAATCTTGCTCCATATCAGGATCTAGTTTATATGGTTAAACCCACAAAGAACGAAAGAAATTACATTAAGAACATCCAAGAACATTTTGAAAAAGCTTTATCTGAAATTACAGCAAGTGATAGCTATGTAGAGTGGTTTAATAATATCAATTGGGCTGCTCATATGGATGACAATGCACCATTCGCACTAGCTGGTATGAAATATTTTCATAACTACAATATAGAACCGCCCGCAAATCTGACGTTTTTTGAAGAAGCATATACAGATATGTACATCGAAGATTGGATGCTACTTCTTAGTGAATATGCACTAAACTTCTTGGTGACTAGTGAAGAGGAATTACACCAGAAAGAATATATTAGGATAAAAAATGTATTAAAAGACTTTGGCTTTACTCTTACCGAGCGAGGTGTCCGCTCTCATAGATCGCCAGCAGATAGAGTGTTGAGTATGTCTGAAGCAAAAGCAGAAGCGACAGTCAAAATTCTAACAGAAGAGATGAAGGCAATCGGTACAGATATTAGAGCAGTAGTCATAACAGATTTCGAAAATGAAAGCGCATACTCCAAAAAATATCTTAAAGACGTATTAGACACTAAGTCTGGTGGTGCAGTATTTGCTTATCATAAGATTGTTCATGACAAAGTAACAACAAAACTAGAAGCGATATTAGTTACAGGGAAGAGGGTGCTTATCGATGCAGATGAGGAAGAATCAATAGTTAATGCAATGAAGGAATGGAGAGATAAATTAGGATTAAAATTTGAGTTAATTGTTAAAGAAACAGATTTTGAACATATTCTTGAAATAGATGGTAGTGGAAAAGATTGGAAATCACAGACATATGTGAGAATGGTAACGTCTTTATTTGAGGAAGGAGTGACTAGGTGTATTGTCGGTACAAGAGGACTTCTTGCAGAAGGGTGGGATACTTTATCACTAAATACATTAATAGATCTTACTACGGCTACAACAAGCACAATGGTGCAACAGATTAGAGGCCGATCGCTCAGAATCAATCCAAAAGATCCAGATATGGTATCAAATAATTGGGATGTAGTATGTCTGGAACCAAATTTTGAGAAAGGTGATCAAGATTTGCAAAGACTAATCAAGAAACACAGTAGATTTTATGGGATAGGTTCAGGTGGAAAGATTGTTAGAGGGATAGCTCATCTTGATGAAGCACTATTTTTTGAGTTATTTACACAGGGTTTCAAAAAATTACAGCTTAATCTCATCAATGATCGAATGTTGGCTAAATCAAAACAAAGAGATAAAGTATATGAGGACTGGGATATTGGAAGTGGTTACCTTAATATGGAATTGTATACTACACAGCTACAGCCGAAAGATATTAAATTTAAGACTGTAGGTACCCTAAGAAATTCGCTTAGAGCAATTCTATATAATCTACTATTTAGCACAACTAGTGCCTTTGCTACGTTCATATATTTTATCTTCAATTTAAGAGTGTTAGAAATACCATCGGTATTCTCAATTCTTATATGTATGATCATTTTATTAATCGTGATAGTCATATATACAACTCGTAATATGTATAGGTATTTTGTTGCTGCATTTATAGAATTACCAATTGATTCATATGTTTTGGATATGGCAAAGTCAGTTCTATCCGCATTACGTGAATCAGAATTAATAGATAGAAAACTTTCTGTAGATGATCTACGAGTGAAATATGATGAAAATGGGTATATTGAAGTATTCTTGGATTATGCAGAAGATCAAGATACCAAGACATTCTCTAGAGCATTCAATGAGCTATTTGAACCAATAATTAGGCAAAGATATATGGTGCAAAGATCTGAAGCAGATATGAAGTTAGGCATATTTACTCCATTTTGGTATCCATTTAGAAAAGCATATGGATATTTTTTTGAGCAAGATCATGTAAGTTACCATCCAGTACCAGCAATACTTTCCGTAAATCGTAAGAAGGCAGACACATTCTTAAAATATTGGAGAGAATATGTCGGTGGTTCAAAACTAGTTTACACCAGATCTCGAGAAGGTCTAGAAGTATTACTTAAACAGAGAAGTAAGAAGTATCAGAAAGTTAGAAGAGTAAATCTAGATTTGTGGAAATAAATTCCAACCAGTACGAATTAGTTTTTCTTACAAAATAATTTGATTAATTTTCGAATTCGAAAACACGTTGAGCTACTAGTTCCCATTCGTTTCCATCTTCACTAACAAACACGTCATAAGAAACATTTGCTGGTTCATCTAAGTCATTAGAAATATTCCCATCTGCATCTTCTGATTGGAAGTAACCATAACTTCCAGAATTACCTGGAATAGTACTAGTTGGATAGAATGTTTGTTCTATATCGAGATCTACTGGTGCACCTATTGGTTTATTAGTATCTTGGTTGCATAGTTCATCCATAATATATACTCCAGCACTATCATTATTTACTTGAAATCCATAGCCAAGAGTAGCTTGTTGATCTAATGTAAATGTATTTCCCTCTATAGGAGTAAAAATATCTTCAGAATAAACAAGTACAGCGGTAATTCCTTTTCTTGGATTAAGCTCCATGCCATCAGAGAAACATTTTGTGCTTCCAGTACTTGTAGAGGTTGTACTACACCCAGTAATAAACAGAATTACGCCTAACGTAGCTATGAGTTTTTTCATGGCATTAGATAATAATTATTATTGCTAGTATAGCAGATAAAAATGAGGAAGGTAATGGATCTAGGCTAATGTTGCTAGATATAAGGTTCGAGTGAGTAGGTTAGAGGATCCTTGAACTTGGCTGGTCTAGTTTTGTGATATATAATAATGATTTCTAACTACTGATATAAAAATACAATTCTGTTGTTTTATTCAAACAATACATACAGCAAATGTATATCAACTA